>NZ_JBJYKD010000012.1:0-75717 GCF_049310025.1 Thermorhabdus hydrogeniformans
TTCCAAAACATTCCTTATGAAATTTTCAAGGTTCGGGAAAAGAAGTAAAAAAGTAGGGTTTCTACACTAGAATCAAAATTTCTTAAGTAGAAAATGTCACTCACCGTGGTAAAGCGGTATTTTCATCATAAGCCTCACGAGAGCCGCCTCTCGGGTCAGGTCGCCCGCGGGCACGGCGCCTGCCTTAAGGGCCCTCCTGCCCACTTCGTAGAGGGACAGGTCCACTCCTTCAAATGGCACCTGGGTTGTGACGGCCACGGTAATCCCCGAAGCTATCAACTCCTCTATGGCCGGCAGAAGGTTCCGGGGCTCCCTGAACGGCATCCCTCCAGAACCGAAACTCTCTATGAGGACCGAGTGATACCCCTTCTCTTTTGCCAGGAGCAGCACTTCGGGCTCTATGCCCGGATAAAGTTTCACAAGGAGGACCCTCGGGTCCAGGCGGTCGCACAATACGGCCGGCCCGGCATCACCCGTGTCGCCTTCAAGCCCCCATACCCTCACTATTCTCCTCCTTTCCCGCTCAAGGGCCGCGTCGTTCCATTCAACCCCACGCTCGTCCACATTTCCCGCCGGGGGGGCGTTAACGCTGCAAAAGGCGTCGAAGCTCTTTGTCTTCAACTTGGTAGCCCTGTCGCCCAGGATGATATCCCCGTTGAAAACCAGGAAAACCCCGGGCACCCCCGACGCGGCCACTTTGAAACCGTCCAGCAAATTTCCCGCGGCGTCGCTTATTTTTTGGCCGATGGGCCTCTGGGCTCCGGTGATGACCACCGGCTTTTTCAAATAGGCCAGCATATATGTAAGGGCCGCCGAAGTGTACGCCATGGTGTCGGTGCCGTGTGAGATGACAACCCCGTCACAGGCCTTCAGCGCATCCAATGTGCGGCGGGCTATGACCCGCCAGTCTTCAGGCTGCATGTTTGAACTGTCGATATTCATGATAAGGCCGCCCTCGATGTCGGCTATATCCGAAAGCCCGGGCACCAGTTCAATCATCTCTCTTTCGGTAAAGGCCGGCCGGAGGCCTTCCGGCCCCTGCGCCGAGGCGATGGTGCCTCCGGTGGCGAGAAACGCAATCTTCTTTTTCATGTTCAACCTCCCGAACCAAAAAAATTATGCCGCAAACCCCGGCCGCGCCACCGGCGCTGATCAAAATGGAAGGCCTGTACCTGCGTTCGGGGTTTGCAGCCTTTAGGTTTGCAGCCTTTAACTTATAACCGGGTTTAATGCCCCATCTTTTATCTATATGTCATTTGGCCTTTGCAAAGGTCTCCCTGTCCAGCTCGCCCATCATGCTCGCCACGGTAACCATGCCCACGGTGTCGCCGGTGACGTTGAGCATTGTGTTGGGCATGTCTATCAGCCTGTATATGCCCGCGATCCACGGCACTATGGTGAGCGGCAGTCCCATGATGTTCATGAGCACCGCCGCCATCATGATGGCCCCGCCGGGAACGCCGGCCACACCCGCCGCCATTATGACGCCCAGGATGATGATATATACAAAGGTCGCCGGTGAGAAGTCCACGCCGAAAATCTGCGCCGCAAACAGGGCATATATGGGCATCTCCGCTGCGCAGGCATGCATGTTGATGGTGGCCGCCGGTGGAGCTATCAGGTTGACGGTATCTTCCGGCACGCCGGCCCTCTTTTTGGTGGACTCCATGGTAACCGGCAGGGTGGCGCTGGAGGAGCAGGTGGAAAAGGCCACCAGCATGGCCGGAAAGATGTTCCTGAAGTGCTGAACGGGGTTGACCCTGGCAAAAACCGAGAGGATTATGGGATAGACGATGAGCAGAATAGTGGCATATGCCGCGTACTGGGTGACGAGCATTTTGGCCAGGGCGCCGAGGACCATGGAGCCCACGGTACCGGTAATGTTGGCCATGAGCGCAAATACGCCGTAGGGGGCAAATTCCATGATATATCCCACCATTTTCATCATCATCTCGTCTCCGGCCCTGAACAGGCTGCGCAGGAATTTGCCGGAGTCCGTTTCACCCAGGACCGCCGCCGTCAGCCCGCAGGCCACGGCGAAGACGATGACCTGTATCATGTTGAAGTTGGTGAACGCCGCCGCCACGTTGTCGGGTATCCAGTTGATAAACGTCTGCAGCATGTTCACATCTCCGGTCTGCTCCACGGCTTTTTCGGCCAGCTTCACCCCGACGCCCGGTCTTATGATGAGCGCCCATATAACGCCCACCGACGCCGCCGCCAGGGATGAAAAAATCCAGTAGATAAGAAACAAACCGCCTATCCTCTTAAGCCTTGAAAGGTCCACTACGCTGGAAGTACCGGCCGCTATGGAGAAGAAGACCAGCGGCAGGATGACCATCTTCAAGAGCCGGAGGAATATGGTGCCGATGGGGTCAAGGACGGTAATGCCCGGCCCCACAATATAACCTATGATGGCGCCCAGGACCATGGCGATTAAAATCTTGTTGGCGAGACTTACTTTTCCATACCACTCCCTAAAGCTCATAATGATCCCCCTTTTTTTGAAGTTTTTAAGCCGTTAAGCCCCGCACCGTAAAAAATAAAATGAATCCTCATAATCCGGTGCCAGCGGAATTTATAATCGTTTTCGCCTGCCCTCCTCCCTTTTTCTCTATTTCTCTATTTCTCTGATCTGCCTTATTTTTATAATTATAATAATTTTATGTATATACGATTATATTATATATGATTATTTTTGATATTTCAAAATTTCAGGACGGGAAATTTTGGTAATTTTTCAAATATACCGCTATCTTTCATGCGATAAAATGCCCAGGCACCGTATTTCCCATTTTTTCACGGGAAAACGGCGCCAGAACGGCGGAACTTGGTCGGTTCCGCCGGTGGAATGATTTTGTTTAAGTAAATTAAAAGCGGCTAGCAGCCCACCTGAGGGTCTATGACGCTTATAGGGTCTATGGTGCGCTTTAAAAACCTCTCCCCCACCTCGATGAATTTTTCCGGGTTATCGCTGACAAAGTACCTGTAAGCCGGAGGTTGGCGGCGGCGCCTCTCCATTTTCATTTCGGCCAAAATACGGCTTACTTCCCTGGCCGTCTCGCAGGCCGAATCCACCAGCTGGACGTTTTCCCCCATCACCCGCCTCAGGGCGGGTTTGAGCAGCGGGTAATGGGTGCAGGCCAGCACGAGGGTGTCGATACCCTTTTTTTTCAGGGGGTCAAGATACACCCGTGCGGTGTAAAGGGTGGCTTCATTATCGAGCCATCCTTCTTCCACCAGCGGCACAAAAAGGGGACACGCCCTGGTGTAAACCGTTATCTCCCTGTTGAGATTGTGAATGGCCTTTTCGTACGCCCGGCTTTTTATGGTGCGCTCCGTGCCTATGACTCCCACCACGCCGGTCCCGGTGGTCTCTACGGCGGCTCTCGCGCCCGGTTCAATAACGCCCACCACCGGCACGGGAGCAAACTTTTGCAGCATATCCAGGCATGTGGCGCTCACCGTATTGCACGCCACCACTATCATCTTGACATCCTGACTCAACAAAAAATTTATCCCCTCGAAGGCAAACTGGGTTACGGTCTCGCGGGATTTGGATCCATAGGGGACCCTGGCCGTATCGCCAAAATACACTATACTCTCCAGCGGCAGTTGTTCCATGATTTCCCTGGCCACGGTAAGCCCTCCGATGCCCGAATCGAAAACTCCGATGGGTTTATCGTTTGTTTCCATATGCCACACCTCGGTTTTTACGTCACTATTTTATAAATATAATTAATTATAATATTACGGGTCTTGATTATAGCACTTTTTGGATTAAAAATACAGCCTATATGACTGGAGAAAATATTACCAGTTCGTTTTCCGTGGCGGCGTACAGGTTGAAACGGGATATGGCCAGAGCCGTTACTTTTTTGCCATCCAGATAAAATTTGAATTCCCCGGTGGAAAGGTCCAGGGCCACAAGGCCGTTTTCATTGCCGAAAAAAGCGGTTTTGGGGCATGTCACGGGATGGGTGGTGGGGGTCGTTTTGAGCTCCTTCACCCATTTTATTTCCGCCCTCTGCGGACTTATGGCAAACACCTTACCTCTGGCGTCCACGGCCAGCATAAAGTCCCGGTGAAAAACCGGCATCATGAATTCCTCGTCGGAGAACTTCTTTTTCCATATTATTTCTCCGCTCAGGGGATTCAGGGCGTAAAACCACATGTCCAGCGATACGGCGAACACCATGCTGCCCCATATGGATACCGGGTATTTAATAATGTCCGGGGTTTTGGTTTTCCAGCAGGGCACCCCCTGTTCGTCAAGGCTGTAGATATAATGGTCGTAAGAAGTAAAATAAACAAGATCATAGCCCAGTGCCGGCGTCGAACAGAGCGCACCCCCGGTTTTAAAGCGCCATAGCACACCGCCCTTTTCATCGAAAGCGCAAACGGAACCGCCGTCGGGCGCGTATATCCTGCCGTCTTTTGCGGCTACGGGACAGGTAAACTCTCCCGTATCTATTCTTCTTTTTACCCTGCCGGTGTAAAGGTCGACTATGACCAGGTCTTTTGCGGGAACCCAAACGTCCGTCTCGTGAATGGATACTGCGGCCCGGGGCAAGAGATCCCGGTTATGCCACACTGGATTCCCGCTTTTTAAATCCAGAGCGTACAGCCCCGTCGCGGCGGCGGCCAGCAGTATACCGTCTCCGGAACCCAACGCCGTGACGCCCGGAATTTTTTTGACCGCCGAAATCTCCAGGCCGTAAGGGATAGGAACCGGTGAAAATCCGGTATGGGCGAAATCCCGCTGTAATGTAAGCCATCGCCCAATGCCGGCCCGGATGACATCTTCCAAAATGCCCATCACGCCGGCGTCTGCAACGCCAGTCGGCTTCCTGCCGAAAGCCTTTTGAAACATACTCACGGAGCGGGCGGTATCATCGCCGAATACGCCGTCTACCCTGGAATCGTGAAAGCCCAGCCGTTTGAGGGCCTGCTGCAGGCACCGCACGTCCGTGCCCTTGAGGAGGGGTTTTTGTTTTCTTAATTCCCTACTGCCGAAAGGCACATAGGGCAGTTTCATGGAATCACCACCTGAAAAACCGGATATAAATATATTATTCAGCAACCCCGGTGTTTGGTGCCCGTAAGCACAACATTAAAGCAGAGTAAAAATTTTAAAACCAGGGGCCTCAGGCGCCCTGGTTTTGTGCGTACTTCAGGAGTTCTGCTTTCAGGGACCGGCTATTTGTTCAATCCGCCACTGTTATTGGCTTCCATAAGGGCCTTCTCGGCTCTCTCAATGGCAAGCCTTACCAGATTACCGCAGTTTCTGGAAGATACGCCGCCCCATCCCTCTTTCGCCACCGTGTCAGCCACTCCAAGTTCCCTGGCCAGCTCATACTTGAGGCTCTCGGACATGACACCGCGGTTACGGCGAGACATGCGCATACCTCCTTTATTTTTTACGCACATTATTAATATGCGTTTGTGGCGTTTTATTATGTTATCAAAAATTTTCATTTTAAGTTTAAAAATTCATGGAATGGCCGGCGCCAATTTTGAAGCTGCAGCCCGCCGCCATCGCGGCTTTACAATATGATTATATCAAGGTAATGAATTATACCAAACATTTTACAAATAATATAATCAGCCGGTTTTAATTTTGCAAAAAGGAGGTCGGCAAAGTGGTCATAACCCGTAACACCCTCATGAAAGACATCGTTGAATTTTACCCGGAGGCTTACGAAATTCTCGCCCGGTTCGGGATAAAGTGCCTTGCCTGCGATGGGATGATAGACAACACCCTGGAAGAATGCGCGGCTTTTCATAAAATAGACCCGGAAAAGCTCGTAAAAGAACTGAAGCAGCTGGAAATCCCAAGGGTGGATAAATCGTGAAAATTTCAAAACCCTCCGGCACCGCCGGAAATCCTCAGATAAAAAGCTCCTTCAGAAAAAAAGGACCTCCGGAAAAAAGGGCCCTTCCGGCGAAGGGAGGCTCAGGCCAAAAGCCCCTGGATAAAAAGCCCCATAATACAAAAAATCCGGCATCAGCCGGATTTTTTTCAATTTTCTTTTCTCTCCCCTGCAGTTTTCGACGCTTATCCTGCCTGCCAGGCCCTCTGGTAGTACTCCAGGGCGTCCCGGTCGGCCAGTACCTTTATCACATTGGCCTCCGGGTCCTCGGTGCCCTGCAGGTGACACCCCTCGACTTTTAATGCCTTGGCGTATTCTATCACATCCCGCGTTATACGCTCCCCGGGGCAGATGATGGGTATGCCCGGCGGGTACGCCATCAGCATTTCGGCGCTTATCTCGCCTTCCGCCTCCTCCAGCGGCACGTCACGCTTTTCGCAGTAGAAGGCGAAGCGAGGGGGAACCACCAGTTCCTGGGACTCGGGAAGGTCGCCGGTTATCTTTATAACATTCTTACGGCTGTAACTTCTGGCTATATCTTTGACGGCTTCCACCAGCGCGTTTATACTCTCTTCGCTGTCCCCGATGGCCCCCACCGCCAGTACGTTGTACAGATCGGACAGTTCCACCGCTATGCGGTAACCGTATTTCAATATTTTCTCCATTTCAAAGCCCGAAAGGCCCATTTCTCTCACGTTTATGGCCAGTTTGGTGGGGTCGTAGGCAAAGCAGCCCTCCGTGCCTTCCACGTCGTGGCCCATTACGTATACGCCGTCTATCCGGTTTAATTCCCTTCGCGCCCTCTCGCAGAGTTCGATGGTCCTGTCCAGCATCTGCCTGCCGCGAAGGGCCATCTGCTTCCTTGCCACATCCAGGGAGGCCATCAGCGGATAGGACGGGCTGGTGGTCTGGGTCAGGTTCATGGCAGCTTTAACCCTTTTGTCATCGACCAGGTTGCTTTTTACCAGAAGCACCGAGCTCTGGGTCATGGAACCGATGAGCTTGTGGACGCTTACGGCGCTCATATCGGCACCCGCCTCCATGGCCGATAGCGGCAGGTCGGGGTGAAATCCGAAGTGGGCCCCGTGGGCTTCGTCCACTATCACCGGTTTCCCGAAGGAGTGTGCTATATCGACGATTTGCTTCAGGTCCGATGCCGCCCCGTAGTACGTGGGATTTATAACAAACACCGCTTTGGCGTTGGGATGTTCCACCAGGGCCCGCCGCACACTCTCCGGCGTAATGCCCATGGCTATGCCCATGTATTCGTTGATAACGGGTTTTATATAAACCGGCCTGACACCGCTGAGGATCAGCCCGCCTATGGCCGAACGGTGGGCGTTTCTCGGAAGGATAATCTCATCACCGGGGCCTGCGACAGCCAGGATCATGGCCTGTATGCCGGATGTTGTGCCGTTGACCAGAAAGTGTGCATGATCCGCACCGAAAGCCCGGGCCGCCAGTTCCTCGGCCTTCTTTATAACCCCCAGGGGGTTGCAGATGGTATCCATTTCCAGTATTCCCGCGGTGACATCAATAGCCAGGATATTGCTCCCCACAAAATCGCGAAATTCCGGTATCCCTCTCCCGCCCTTATGGCCCGGCACATGGAAGGATATGGTCCCGTCTTCCACGTACTTTTTGAGGGCGTCGAAGAGTGGGGTTTCTTGCTGCTCTTCAATTTTCATCCCGAGTCACACTCCCTTCAGTTTTAAACAAATCAATTAAAGCACAATTCACAGCAAAATTCAATAAAAAAAATAAAAAATAAATGTTAATTTTTTGTGAGGTCGAGTAGCAAAAAAGAGCAAACAGCGGGAACGGAATTGAGAAACAGAAACCATGTGCATTAGAAGCGGATTAGAGAAGATAATCGGGGATAATGAAGATAATCGGGGATAATAATAAAGAGAAATCGAATTAAAGATAAATCGGGTATAGTTATAAATAAAAACAGAAAACCCGGCGGCTCATTGCCCTCCGGATTTTCCGTTATTTAAACGCCAGTTTAATGGTCCTGCCGATTTTGCTCCTGGCGGCCTGCAACCACTCCACAACCTTGAACCTGACTTCTACGGGGACTTTCTCCGGCGCTGAGGCCGTCTCTATGGCCGCCAATTCCTCGGGGGTAAGGACCCTGCTCAATTGCAACCTGACTTCGTCTCTTGCCACGCCGTGAGTTATGTCTACAAAACAGAGAGGCGGGAAAAGCACGCACCACCAGTTGGCCCCCCGGCCTTTGCCCAGTATGACCCGCAGGGCTTCGTATTCCCCCGCCGGCAGGGTTATATACCCGTAAGACTTGACAGGAAAAGGGAATTTACCGAAAACGGCTTTAACAGTGTAGTCCTTGCCGCTTTTTTCAATCTCTTTTCTGGCGATATCTTCGATAAACCCCAGATGGGTTTTAATAAATTCCCGGGATTCCTCGATGTCGTCTATCCCCTGTAATTGCCTGTTCAACGCCTCTATAATGCGGTCTCTCACCCGCAGTTTCAAAGCCTGGTCCTCGGGGGAGTCGCTGTTGGCAATGACGTGGAGGCGAATGAGCTTTGAAGAAATCTCCCCGGCGGTTACGCCCCCGGCATTGCCGTAAGAATCCCGGACGGGGCCGCCGGCAAGGCCGCCGCCGCTCACCACCGCCGCCAGCAAAGATAAAATTATTATCCCTGCGGTAATAACAGCCGTTTTTTTGAGTACGTTCAGTTTCCTTCTCATTTTTATCTCTCCCCTTTAAACGATTCAATCTATACCTCTGCGGGTATAGCGCTTGCATTTCTATTTAACATTATTCCCAAAACCATCCCGTTTAATCGGCGAAAAAAATTTTTATTTTGTGACCCCGATATTCCTCACCCTGGTGGTCACACTGACCGAAATTCCGACACGGGGGAAAATATCTTCCCAATCCTCCTTATACCGCTCCCACAGCCGCGGATGATATTCATAAAGGTAATCGCCTATTTTTAAAAGATCCACCCTGTATTCTTTTTGAAGTTTCTCGACCCCCTTGCTGATCTGCGACTCTATCCTGCCGGATACCAGACCCTGTATGGTTTTTATGTTTTCTGGACTCAAACTTATCATTTCGGGGGTTTCCGCTATATTGCCCTCAACAACCACATTTAACATGAATTGGGGCACGTCACCGTCAAAAACAAGCCTGCTGAATCGCCGCTGAGCCCTTAATATGGTAAAAGTCACATTCCCCCTCCCCTCGGGGGCCTTCACCACGATGTCGCCGCCCCTTATTTCCCCCAGGAAAAAATTAACCCCCTGGATTTCATCTTCCGAAAGCCAACCCGCAAGCCGGTATTTTTTTATCACGGCGGCACCCCCGATATTTACCGCCTGCTTATTTGGAATAATTCTGCTCACCAGGGCGTTGCCGCTCCCGTGAATTTGCTGCAAAAATTTGCCCACATCCCCGGGCACAAATTTGCCCGAGAGGCCGGCATTGTTGTATAAAAGCTCAATGTATTCGGCTTTTAGCTTCTCCACCCAGGGATTTATTTCCAGCACCTTTTTGGCCGTGCCCTTCGCTATGGCTATCCGGGCCCGCCGGTTAAACTCCGTCTGTCGCATCAGGGGGTTTATCACGGGCTCCAGCCCCTCTCTTGCCACATCTTCTCCTATGATGATAACCCTCATGTGCTCGAAGAACAGGTCGCGGCTCAATCTTAATGCCATGTTTCTGGCGGCGTCGGTGATGGATTCGGCCACCGTGCTCTCTATCATCACCGGTTTGGGCTGGCCGCCGCCACCACCTCCTCCTCCTCCACCGCCTCCGCCCCCTCCGCCGCCTCCTCCTTCGCCGCCGACGATCAGCCTCACCACCGGCATGCTGAACGTAATGGTATACCTGCCCGGCCGGTCGCCCCTGTCCACTCCCACGGCGCCCACGAAAAGCCTTTTATCTATGTCCCTCATATCCCAGCAGCCGCTTAAAATCAGAACGGCCGCAAAAACCGCTGTGAACACTTTCGCCTTTTTCATGCTGTTTTACCTTCCTTCCGCCTCAATGCGCTCACCAGAAGGACAAGCGCCGGAAGACCCACTCCCACCGCGACACCCACCATCCCCATAACCTGGGTCCACTTCATGGTGTCGAGTACATTCTCCGGCATATTGGCAAGAACATAAACCCAGGGGAACATGGCGGTCACATACGGCTTGAACTCTGGAGATCTTGTCAGGTGGGCCAGAGCCAGGCTGCCGGCAAAGTAAAGTCCGTTTAGCGTGGTAAATACCGCAATGGTCCAGAGCGCCATGGCCAGGGCGTCAAGACGTTCAAAAATCCCGCCCGGCGCCCTGATGGTCCTTATAATAGACATGGCCGGCCACAGCATCATCTTCGTATCATCGACTCCCATGGTGGCAAACACCACCGCCACGATAAAAACGTAAATTAAGGTTATGGTTAGGATGCTGACGGTCAGCACCCAGTATACCCTGCCGGGACTTCTCATATACGGTCCTACCACCAGCAGTATTTCAAATCCCAGAAAGCTGGTAATGGTGTGTACGGTGCCCACCGCCATGGCTTTAAACGGCGTATTCAGAAAGGGCAACAGCTCGGTAAAATCCGCCCCGGGGATAGCTATGAGGTACATGGCAAATATGGGAAATATCAGGATGGGGAACAACACCTCCGCAATTCTTGCTATGGGTTCAACGCCGTGGCGTATAAGGTATACCGTCAAAACCATCTGGGTAAATATGATGAACTCTCTGGGCGTTCTTATAAGCATAAATGCGTTCATTACTTCTGCAAAAATTCTTGTAATGAGGGCGGAAGCCACCGTGAAATAAAGGGCGACAAGGACGCCCAGGGGGTAAGCCGGAACTTTTCCCAGGACTTTCTGAGAGATTTCTATAAAGGTGTCCCGGGGGAATTTTTTCACAACGGCTCCCATCGCCAGACTGCCCAGAAAGGTAAAAAAGCCCCCCAGCAGCACCAGTATCCATCCGTCGGGCCCCGCATCCTGCGCCACACTGGCGGGCAAACTCAATATTTCTGTTCCGACTATGGTGGTTATTATAAGCGCCACAGTTTGAGGAACCGTGATTTTGTCGTTATTTGTCAGCATTTTCATCACCCGCCGTTTCCTGATTGTCTTTACGCCTGTCGTTCATCCTGTTTAAATCTTCCGGCCGGGTGTAGCCGGGCCTGACTTCCATCGACGGCATGGGGCCCCTTACTATAAAATCTTTGCCCTCCGACCATCTGAAGGATACATAAGGCGACAGGTAATGGGCCCCGAAGCTCTTTAATGTAACAAGGTGAATCATAAGCGCCAGGATACCCACCATTATGCCGTACAGGCCCGCAACGGCGGCAAGGAAGATGAAAACGAAAGTCAGCAGTCTGAAACCTATGGCTACGCTGTAGTTGGGGATAGCAAACGACGATATGGCGTTTACAGCCACCACTATGACCATAATGGGGCTTACTATTCCGGCTCTTACCGCCGCCTCCCCCACCACAAGGCCGCCGACGATACCGATGGTCTGACCGATGGGACCGGGAAGCCTTACCCCCGCCTCCCGCAGAACCTCCAGCGAAAAGACCATTATAAGCGCCTCCACTACAGCCGAAAACGGCACTCCCTCGCGGGTGGCCGCGATAGAAAGGGCAAGGTCCGTAGGCAGCATACCCGGGTGATAGGCGGTCATGGCTACGTAAAGGCCGGGAAAGGTGTAAGCAAAAAAAGCCGCCCCGAACCGCAGGAGCCTTATCATGGAGGCGATATACCACCGCTCATAAAAATCTTCCGGTGACTGGAAAAGGCTGAAAAAAGTGGCCGGTACCAGCAGGGCAAAGGGGGTATTGTCGCAGATGATGGCCACATTCCCCTCCATCAATCCGGCGGCTACCACGTCGGGCCTCTCGGTGCGTCTGAACTGGGGGAACGGTGAAAGCCAGTTGTCTTCTATCATCTGCTCAATGTAGCCGCTTTCCAGAACTCCGCTTACATCGATGGTCTCCAGTCTTTTTAATACTTCGTCTACAATGGAAGGCTTTGCGATCCCTTTTATGAACATGATGCCCACATCGGTGCGGGTATGCCTCCCGAGCTTCACAGTCTTGACTTTTAGATTGGTATCTTTTATCCGGCGCCGTACAAGGGCAATATTCACCCTGTAAGTTTCGGTGAAACCGTCCCTGGGCCCCCGTATTACCGCTTCGGTGGAAGGCTCCTCCACCCCCCTTTTTTCCCAGCCCCGTGTGCTGATTATCAGGGCCTTCTCGAATTTGTCGAGGAAAAGTACCGTATCGCCCGATAGTATGGCCAGGATGACCTCTCCGAAATTGTCTGTCTCCCTCACATCGGCCACCGTGAGGAGGCCTTCTTTAACCATATTAAAAAAATTCTGGCCGAGGGTGTACTCCATGGGCGCCTGACGGGTGAACAGCATGAGAGATTTTAATATTTCTTCCTGCACCAGGTTCTTGTCCGCAAGGCCGTCTATATACATCAGGGCCATCTCGTGCTTTTGCGCCGCCCCCATGTAAAATTCCCTGGTAATAACATCGTCACAATCATAAAGGTAGTCGTGCACGGTATCCAGGTTTTCTTTAATATTTTTGTTAAGTTTTTTGCTCTTATCAGGCGACATATCCCTCTCGTAGTAAATATCCTTTTTGCGCCCGGAATAAAGCTTTGAAAAGATGCCGCTCATTAAAACACCTCCATTAAGGGGTCTGATGAATGTGCGAGGCGGGAACAAGCGTTAACATTCTAAACTAATACGGGCGGCCCAAAAAATCTATAACAGGTATTTTAACAGGATATAGGCGGCGATGGACCCGAATATGTATAAAATCCCCAGAACCCGCACGGCGGCCAGCTGTTTTTTTAAATTTTTGGTCTCAAGGTCCGCACCGTCTATCGCAAGGAGGCAGAGGCCGCTGGCTATAAAAACCGCCAGAGTCGTGTATGTGGCGGTGTCCTTTATGTAATGTATAATTATATTCAGCGTTTCCGACATTTGATATTCCCGCCATTTCTTTTTTTATCTCATCTTATTTTTTACCGCATCACCGGTTTTTATGAGTGTTTTAAAAGGGGGAAAATCCAGCTTGAATTATGCGTTGTTTTTGTTTTATACTTAAATAAAGTAAGAGCGGCAATGGCATCACTTTATGGTGCCTCCGGCAGTCACATGCCGCATTTACTGATTTCGTGCATCAAATTAAGGATTTTAATGAAAAGGCAGGTGAAATCCGGTAAGGGTTTACAATTTCGGCCCTTCGAATGGGGTTTCTGACATGCTGACAAAACCCGGCATACCGGCAGTTTATGGAGATACTGGTGACGCTTGACACCATAAAAAACCGCGAGGAGGAAAAGGTTTTACGGTTCCCCCCAGATACCCTTGTGACAAGAGAGGCCAGAATCTACGCCGCAAAAAAAGGCATGGAGATCTACGTCGGCGACGAAAAACTGGCGGAGCCGTCCTTATTGAACGGCAAACCCGGCCCCAGGGCGGTCATTTCGGTGGTTGGCGAGGACAGGGTTGGCATTATCGCGGGCATTTCCGACGTGCTGGCCGATAACAATGTGAATATCCTGGACATAACCCAGGCCGCCATCGAGGGGTTGTTTACCATGATAATGGTGGTGGACATAGCCAAGTGCGTGGTCAGTTTTGAAGAGCTGAAGGCCATGCTCTCAAGGCGCGGTGAAGAGCTGGCCGTAAGGGTCGACGCCCAGAGGGAAGAAGTCTTTCATTTCATGCACAGGATATGAGGCAGGGACAACACCCTAATCCTTACGTTCGAGTTGTTGTTCCATGTTTGATGCTGCCTTAACAGGCAAACTCTTTCTTATCGAGGAGGATCATAATTGAATTTCACTCGAGATGAGATTATTGAGACCATACGCATGGTCCAGGCGGAAAACCTGGATATAAGGACCATAACTCTGGGCGTAAGCCTCAGGGATTGCGCCGCCGAAAGCTCTGCTGAAGTGGCGGAGCGTGTCTATGAAAAGTTGATTTCGGTTGGAAAAGAACTGGTACCGGTGGCCCGGGAACTGGAAGGCGAATTCGGCATCCCCATTATAAACAAGAGAATCTCCGTGACGCCCATTGCACTGGTGGCGGAAAGCTGCAGGGAAAGCGACTACGTCCCCATCGCCCGGGCCATGGATGAGGCCGGCCGGGAGCTGGGCATTGATTTTATCGGAGGTTTTTCCGCCCTGGTGCAGAAGGGATTTACCCGGGGGGACATAAATCTCCTGAATTCCATCCCCGAAGCCCTCGCCGTCACCGAAAGGGTGTGTTCTTCGGTAAACGCTGCCACCAGCAGGGCTGGCATAAACATGGACGCCGTGAGGGCCATGGGCCGTATCATCAAAGAAACCGCAAATCTCACCGCCGATCGGGACGGTATCGGCTGCGCCAAACTGGTGGTATTCGCCAATGCACCTGAGGACAACCCTTTCATGGCAGGTGCCTTTCACGGGCCCGGCGAACCGGAAACCACCGTGAACGTGGGCATCAGCGGCCCCGGAGTGGTAAATACTGCGGTAAGGCGTCTGCCCAAAGAAGCGGATTTCGGGGAAGTGGCCGAAGCCGTAAAGCGCACGGCTTTTAAGATCACCCGGGCCGGCGAGCTTATAGGTAGGGAGGCCGCCAGGCGGCTGGGGGTGCCTTTTGGAATTATTGACCTCTCTCTTGCCCCGACCCCGGCGGTGGGCGACAGCATTGCAAACATACTCGAAGCCATGGGCCTTGAGCGCTGCGGGGCCCCCGGCACCACCGCCGCGCTGGCCCTTTTGAATGACGCAGTAAAAAAGGGCGGAGCCATGGCCACTTCGTATGTGGGCGGGCTTTCCGGCGCCTTTATTCCCGTAAGCGAAGACGCCGGCATGATAAGAGCGGCCTCCGAAGGCGCCCTTTCCCTGGAAAAGCTTGAGGCAATGACCTGTGTGTGTTCCGTCGGTCTTGACATGATTGCCATCCCGGGGGATACCCCCGCCGAGACCATATCCGCCATTATCGCCGACGAGATGGCACTGGGGGTAATAAACAAAAAGACCACCGCGGTCAGGATAATACCGGCTCCGGGCAAGAAGGCCGGCGATTTCGTGGAATTCGGCGGCCTTTTGGGGAGAGCGCCGGTGATGCCGGTAAAGGGCTTCGATTGTTCGACATTTGTAAAGAGGGGCGGCCAGATCCCGCCCCCGATTCAAAGCCTGACAAACTGAGGACCTCACTCCAGTGCGGAGTGAGGTCCTTGTCCTGTCGATAAAATTGCGGCTTTCCGGTAAATTTCCGGCTGATCCAAAATCTAACCAATTGGGTAACCGTTTAAAAAATTTTCAGTTTTATTTTTGCTAAATTCCTGATAGTATTGAGCCACTTTTTTGATATATTCCCGGGTTTCCGGAAAAGGCGGTATCCCTTTATATTTTTCCACATTGGCCGGGCCAGCGTTATATGCCGCCAGAGCCAGTGAAACGTCGTCGCCGAAAGCATCAAGCATTTTTTTCAGGTAAGCTGTTCCACCCATAATATTCTGGCCGGGATTCAAAGGGTCAATCCCCATTTCCCGGGCGGTTTCCGGCATAAGCTGCATCAACCCCATTGCGCCCGCCCTGGAAACCGCGTCGGGTTTAAAACCGGATTCGGCTTTTATCACCGCTTTTATAAGGTTGGGGTCCACGCCGTAAATTGATGAGGCCTGAGCCACGTATTTTTCAATATCCGTATCCTTTGCGGCACCTTCAAGCACCGCCTTAAAATCATTATTCGGAGGATAGGTTTGATTCACTCCGAACAGGGATTTTATTTGGGAAATCCTTGCAAGTATCTCATTTAAACCTTCAAGCATCATAATCACCCAAAAAAATTATACCATTTACAATGGTGAACAGGCAAACTAAAATTATCAAAACCCAGCGCAGACCGGGGCTTTCCAATTCGCATCCGCCGAGACGTCGCTGCAGGTGTCATCCAATTTGCCTCTTGCTTTTATTGTAGAACCATGATAGAATTATAAGAAAAAAATAACAAAGGCGATGACGGAGAAGAAGAGATCCTAAAGCCTCACAGAGAGCCGGGGAAGGTGAAAGCCGGCAGGTGGAAGATCTCGGGCCGCTCCCAAGCTGCGGGCTGAATTAAGAGTAAGCCTTGCCGGATATACCGTTATAAAAATGAGGTGGAGCTTTTGCTCAACCAGGGTGGTACCGCGAGAAAACCTCGTCCCTCATGGGGGCGGGGTTTTTTGATACCGGTAAAGGCGCCGCGGTATTGTTGATTTCAAGCGGTGCGCCCCGGGTATTGGCAAAAGCTCAATTAGGGTGGTACCGCGGGATCCGTCCCTTTTTTGGGGACGGATTTTTTATTCAGGCGCAGCGCTGCCGCTCCGCTGCTGCTTTTGCAAACCGTTTATCACTTTTTGCAAGGGAGGCCTTGTTTATGAAAATATCCAGTGTCGTTCAGAACATAAAAGCTTCGGGCATCCGGCGTTTTTTCGACCTGGCGGAAAGCGACCCCGATGTTATTTCCCTGGGGGTGGGGGAACCGGATTTCGTCACTCCGCAGAGCATACTGAAGGCGGCGGAAAGGAGTCTTTACGGCGGTTTTACCCACTACACTTCCAACGACGGCATGCTCACCCTCCGGCAGAAGATTTCGGATTATTTAAAGAAAAAATTCGGCCTGGTCTATAACCCTGAAGGGGAGATTATCGTCACCGTAGGCGCCAGCGAGGCTGTGGACATCGCTCTCACCACGCTTCTGTCACCGGGCGACGAGGTGCTGATTCCGGAGCCCTGCTTCGTGTCCTACACCCCGTGCGCTTCGCTGTGCGGAGCCAGGCCGGTTGCCGTGCCCACGAGCCCCGAAAACGGTTTTAAGGTGACGGCTCAGGAGCTGGAGAAGCGCGTTTCCGCCAGAACCCGGGCTTTAATAATCTCCTATCCCAACAACCCCACCGGCGCGGTAATGAACCGGCAGGAACTTGCACATATAGCCGATTTTGTTAAAAAATACGACCTGGCGGTGGTATCCGATGAGGTGTATGCGGAACTCACCTACGAACGGAGACACGCAAGTATAGCTGCATTGCCCGGAATGAAAGAACGCACCTTTTTAATAGGCGGTTTTTCCAAGGCCTTTGCCATGACGGGGTGGCGCATAGGCTACCTGTGCGGACCGCATGATGCAGTGCAGGCAGCCCGAAAGGTGCATCAATACCGCGTCATGTGCCCCCCCACCATAAGCCAGATCGCCGCGATAGAAGCATTAAGCACCGCCGAACTGGAAGTCAGGCGCATGAGGGAGGAGTACGACCGTAGAAGAAAAGAAATCACACGGGGCATGAAGAGCCTCGGCCTTGAGGTTGCCGAACCCGGAGGGGCGTTCTACATCTTTCCGTCCATCAGGAATACCGGGCTTTCCAGCGAGGAATTTGCCGAAAAACTGCTGCTTTCCGCCAAAGTGGCTGTGGTGCCGGGCAATGCCTTCGGCCTGAGCGGAGAAGGCCACATCCGGTGCTCTTACGCCACTTCCATGGAAAACATTCACGAAGCCCTCAATCGCATGGAGGCCTTTTTAAAGCATAAGGAGTCACAAATAATTTCTTTCGGGTGAAAACCTCTTCCGTCAATCTCCAGGGTGCCGAAAGGCGACCGGATTTTTTCCGCTGCTTTTTCCCGAGGCTTCCATGCATCCATCCGTCAAATCGTGCCCTCCGGACATAAGCCCCCCCATTCCCTCACTTTTTGCCCACGGTCGCCATGTAAATCACAAACAGTTCCTCGCCGTCCAGGCCGAGGATGCTGTTCATGTCGTCATCCGAAAAAGCGGCAAGGGCGCAAACCCCGCAATCTATGGCCTGGGCGCTTAAGTAAAGGTTCTGGCAGACATGGCCGGCATCCAGAAACATGTACCTGTAGCCCCTTTCCCCATAGCGCCAGGTCATTCTGCGGGTGACGGCCACCCATATAAAGGTCGCGGCGGAGGCTTTGACAAACTCCTGCCCCCTGCAGGCTCTTGTGACTTCGTCGGCCATGCCGGGAGAAATATTTTCTTCCACCAGCCTGTGTCCGATGGCCACATACCTGTAAAGGCCGGGCCTCAGGCCGGTCACATTGTTCGCCAGAATACAGGTCTCAAAGGCGTGCCTGGCTCCCGCCGACGGCACCGTCCTTGCCGTCGAGGGGCGCGAGGAAACCCTTTTGACCCCCTGGGTGCACCAGAGCAGAAAAGATAATTCCTCCATGGTCAGAGGCCTTTCCGAGTATTTTCGCACACTCCGGCGGTTTTCTATGGTTTCCCGCAGGTTGACGGTGACGTCAAATTGCTTGGGGTCCGGCAAATCAATAATCCTTTTTGTCTTGTCATACTCCAGTTCCAGAGGCGGCTGGGGGAGGCCCTTCTCTTCATCCGTCTGACCCAGGTACTGAAATTTTGTCATTTTAACAAAATCCCTGCCAATCCCGTTCATAAGATTATCGCTCCCTTTCTTTTTTCTTCATCTTCTATTTTTGAACAAAATCCACGGCGCCGCTTACGAAAAATCTTTGAGCCGGCAAACTCAAAAGCCTTTAAGAGCCATGTTTTCTTTTATCTTTATTTTCCAGGAGGGGGCTTTAGAATAAACCGAGTCCCCGGTAAGATTCCCTCGCTAGTAGTTAAATATCCTGTCCCGGAAATCTTTCTTCAGGTCCGACTGGAGGTAGGTTATAAACCTGTTGAGAAAGGCCGCGGCTTCGGCCTTTGTCATAATGTCCCGGGGCCTGAAAAAGCCCGCCGAATCGCCCCTGGCCAGGCCGATTTCACGGGCCACATAAACGGCGTCTTTGGCCCATCCGGGGATGTCCCCGTCGTCCCTGAAACCGGTGGAATACGGGGGGTTGGGCGCCAGCCGTTCAAGGCCCAGAGCCCTTACGATGATGGTTACCGCCTGGGCACGGGTCAGGTTCTGCTCCGGACCGAACTTCCGGGGGCCAACCCCCTGCATCACCCCTGTGGATTCCAGATATCTTACATAATCCCCATCGTTTCCGGAATCTTTAACGTCGTCGAACTGCAAAGGTTCTGCGGAAGTGGTTTTCTTTTTCGAGGTGCCCAGATTGCTCCTAACTTCATCCAGCCTCTTGCCGCGGCTGACTATGTCCGTCAGCTCAGCCACACCCCTGGCAAAAATCAGCCGGTTTGCGGGCGTTTGCGGTCCGAAATACTGGCCGGAAGGCGCCATTATCCCCAGGCTGAGCAGTTTTTCTATATCCTGCTGTGCCCAGTGGCCGGATATGTCCATGATCTTCGGTATATAAGTCCTTTTCTGGGTGGGGACGGTTTTTAGTGTCATACTTATCTCATCTTTGGTGTAACGGCCTTTCAGCGGGAGCCCGTCTTCGTCGAACCTTGGGAGGCTGTAGCTGCACCTGGCCGCCATTTCATCCTGAACGGTCTCAAGATAGCCTCCCTGAAAGCTCATCTGAGCCGGTTCGTTGGGTACGTACGCCAGGTCCCTAGTCCTGTTAAAAGATTCCACTATCTGCACGCCGCCGGTCCATCCTGCGTCATAGACTTTTCCCGCCACGGTGGATTCCCTCTGCGCGGTTATTACGTAATCCATGGTCCTGGTCTCGGTGGCTCCCCAGGCGTGTTCATACCCCACTCCAGACCCGCTTATGTCTACCGTAACCGTACCTTCGGCTCTGTTTATTGTGTAGACCTTCTTGCCTCTCACGTTCATGGAATAAAAGTCCACCGCCGGCGCCATATCGGTCACCGTAGATGAATACAGCTCGTATTTATCCAGAACGTACCTGTCGGTGCGGTTGTCTGATCTTTTTACACTGATGTTCTCGCTGAAACGCGATATCCGGGAGACCTCAATGACCTGCCTTTTGTCGCTGTCCTGTTCCATGCTCACTTCAAAGGTCAACTGCCTTTTCAGTACAATTTTTTTGTCTTCGCTTTCCAGGGATAAATTCAACTGGTCCTGCCTTTTGCCGTTCCGCATGGTTCCGGGCTTTACTTTTATTTCGCCTTTTAAGACAACGGGTTTGCCTGTCAGTACAAAAAGTTCCATATACTCCATTTCGTTGCTAATCCCGCCCTCAAACCCCGGCAGCTGCTGAGCCGTGGCCGGGGGTAAAAATGGTTGAAACATGGACAGGATATATATAATCGCCGCTGAACATATCAAAAACTTTCGCAGCACATCATCACATCCCAGTTGTTTTCTTTATCGGCAAAGCGTACCGGACACGGCCCGCCTTTGTTTGTTAATTAATTTCAGCGATGTGCCGGGCCGTGAAAACCGTAATTATTCCATCACCACGCCGATCAACAGCACATTGTTGTCCCGGATCATGTAAAGTATGTCCGAAGGTGAGAGCTCCTCTTTGTCTACCAATTCTCCATTTTTTATCAGCAGGGCGGCCGAGGCGTCCACAGCCAATGTGTCCACGCCGGTATTCCACTCCTCTTTGAAGGCGCTGTAGTCTTTTTTGTTGTTCAGGGGTATCCATGCACCGTTAAAGGGAGCAGAAGCAACCTCGGCGATACTTATGTTTTCGGCGTCCGGCTCATCCCCTAAGATCACCAGCCCCTGCATCCTGTCGTCTATAGTGACCACATAAACGTAATCATTGTCGTATTTGCCCGTAAATCGTTCCGCAATGAATTCATCTTCGGAAAGCAGTCGCGGCGTATTCCCCGTGGCGTCTATTATTCGGGGATAATCTCCCAGGGTAAAGTCTATGGAAGAGCTCCTCTTGCTCGACCACCTGTTGTTTTCCAGTCTGCTGTAATGATCGACGGCCAGCCTGTCTCTGGATATCTCATCGATTTTTCCCCGGAAGATTTTCATATTCACCGGGTAAAACTCCGGCTGGTATACGAGGACCGCCCTGTTGCCGTCGTTTTCTCTGTTGGTGACCAGGAAGGCATCCACATCTTCGTCGATATCCGACGGGCCGCCGAAGCCTCCGGACTTTAGAACGGCGGTATCGCCCGCCAGAAAAGCCTGCACCCCTCCTATCTCAATAAGTCCGCTGGACCACTTTATTTCATCTATTTCACCGTTTGCCAGGTACTCGTCGCCCGATTTTATTATTATCCTTTCCGCCTCATTCCGGCCAAAACCGGCCCCTGTCACAATGTAAGCATACTGGCCCCTGAAGTTTTCCAGAAGTTTATTTTTGTCCACCGCTGCACCCTTATAGTAAACAACAGGCTCCGGTGACACGGGGATACTGGCGATGCCGGCCTCTTTCAGCCAGGTGCCAAAGTAGAACCGGCTTACGTCCTCCAGAACAAGTTCATCTCCCAGGCTTCTTGAAAGTTTGCCCTTCAAGATGCCTCCCCATCTGGTCCCAGCCGCCACCGCCACCCTGTCGGGAACATCCCCCTCGATGGAGCTGAAATAAGCCAGTACTCTGTCGCCGGGTTTCAAATCTTCAGCGGCGACCGGCACGCCGTTTTTCACCAGCGACGTGTAGGGTGTCAGGGTCAATGTCTGGCGGCTCCCATCCTCCAGATTCAAAGTCAGGATATAATTGTCGCGGTTTTTCTTAACAGATTCCACTTTTCCTTCTACCCTGCGGCTTCCCGATGCGATGTAGCCCGGTTCGCTGCCGCTTTCTGCAGTCAGTTTCCCGACAATCCCGTTTTCAATGTAGGCGGTGATCTCAAAACCTTCCACCAGGTCTTTAAGACCTGCAGGCCTGCCGTCGATATTCACCTCAACAAAAGGCGCCACTCTGTAATAGGCGAGCCTGCCGTCTTTGTCTCTTATGGCTATGCGGTTTCCGCTTATATCGATGGAACTCAATTCGCCCGTTAACGTATCCCTGCTGACAGGAACAATCTGCGCATACAGCACCTCGCCGTTTTTTACCGCGTATTCAATGTAGTTATCCTTTTGCAGAGCGGACGACAGCCAAGGTCTGCCGCCTTTTATAACTATAAAGTCTTTGCCGGTGTTTTCCCTTCCGTTTGATACAACGCTTTCCGCCTGAAGGTTAAACCTGCGGCCGTCGGAATCCTTTATCTCAAAGACCTTAATTTTTTTGACAGCATTTTTATCCCTGACATCCACCGTGTATGACGACAGTACCGTCCCCCGGTGAAATGCCGGCCCCGCGGGAAAACTTCCTTTTATCCGATCGAGAAAGGAAGCCAGTTCCCCTCTGCTCATGGCGGCCCGCGGGCGGAGGAGGCCTCCGCTGCCCGATAAAATGCCGTTTTTAACCGCCGCGGCGAGGTAAGGCATATAATCGACCTCAACCTGGCCGGAGTCTTTGAAACCCGCCATCAAATCCCGCTGTATGCCGTAGAGCGGTGAAAGCTTCATGGCCCTTACGGCCCACGCCGCCACTTCCTGCCGCATGGCCGGCCGTCTCATGTCGAGAGACTGCATCTCTCCTTTGGTAATTATGCCCTCCTTTAATGCCAGCTGCAGGTAGCCCGCTGCCCAGTTCGATGCGTTTGCGGTTCCGGCGGCGTTATTTGCTCCGGAGGTGTTTTTGCGGGCGGCGGCCAGTGTTCCCGCCTCCTCATCCCGGCCCATAAGCCTTATGATAGCCGCCAGCGCCTGTTCTCTGGAGACGGAATCGTTTGGAAAAAATTTTCCCGAATTCCCCTGCATGACCGACATGGCCGCCATCTTCAGGATAGAATCCCCGGCCCAGTGGCGTGCAATATCGGAAAACTGCAGCCCTATAAGCAGCCGGTTTGCATTAGAAGTTCCGGAAAATGACTCGGTGTCGGCCAGGCCTGAAGCAGGAAATGTCAAAACAAAAGCCGCGGTTATTAAGGCTGCCACCGCACGAAATATTCTTTTTTTGTCTCGAATGAAAAGCGACCTCAATAATTTTTTCGTAATCCGGGAAAAATGTCCGCTGTTAAAAATGTCTATTAGTTTCAAAAATAACACCTCTATGGTATTCTTCCCTAAAGTCCGGGTTTTCAGCCACGAACTGATCTTACTTGCCGAAAACCGCGTACCAGCCCGGGAGGTTTATATATGCGCCGGTGCCCCAGGCCGCAGTGTACGCCTGCGGTGTGCCGGAGCCCATAAAATAGTATCCGGAATAGGACACAGACCCGGCGCCTACAGGCTGCCACTTTCTTTCCACCGGCTCAAATACGCAGAGGCTGAGAGAAGTTATTTTCCCGCTTTCGATCCTTTTGTAATCCGGGGTTAAGTCTATTCTTGCATTGATGTAATTAACATCTCCGGTTTCTTTCTTTATCCGGTATTCGAGTTTTATGTTCAGAGGTTCCGTAAGCGGCGTCACATTTCTTTCCTTGAATTTAAACAGATATTCTTTTTGAGATTTGTCTGCTTTTTCTATGACGATCCTGATGGATGCATCGTCTTTCTCACTGGCGGAAAGATTTTTAAATGCGGGAACGTCCAGCCCCGAGGCAGGGAACTCCAGCGAGAATCCTTCCCCTGTCACCGTGAGGCTCTTTTTCATATCCTTAATCACGTCATATGAGAGGGTTATGGTGTATTTCAAAAGCTGGCGGGGACCCCCGGCTGAAAGTTTTATATTGTAATTTGCATCCTTCAGGGCGTCTATATCGGTAATGTAGATTTCGGCACCGCCTGCGGTGGTGGTGTCCAGCCTGCCCTCAGGCAGTTCAACGATTTTTTCTTCCCGGCCGCTTGCGGTGGTGGCGGAATCGGTATACGAAAAGTCCGATGTTCCCAGTTCGTTTACCGCCCTCACTTTAAAATAGTATTTTGTGCCGGGTACAAGATCCGTCACATAGTAGTAGGTATTGGGGGTTTTGTCTATATATTCGAACGGGCCTGTGCTCTTTTTGGAACCGAAAATTTCGTAATAGTTGGCATTGAGCACCGGCGACCAGGTAAGTTTTATGGTAATTTCATCGTGCCTGCTGGCGGAAAAGTCTTCCGGCACCCCGGGCCTGGTTCTGGGCGGGGTGTAGTAAAATCCGTTTTTCAACACTGCTTTCCCGCCGTCCGGGTTTATCACCGTAACATCCTGATAGCCGGGGCTGCCGGCCGGGGTTCTGGCTTTGATGGTGGTATCATTTACCACTTCCACCCCGGTGGCGGCTTTGTCCCCTATGAGCACGGCGGCACCGCTGCTGAAAAGTTTACCCGTTATGGTGATCTCGGTGCCCCCGTCCACCGGGCCTTCGCCGGGCGTAACCTTATCGATGCTGGGGTAATCTATATAGGTAAATCCTTCCTCGAGGATGTCAAGACCCGTATCGGGGTTGATTACTATGACATCTTTTGACCCCAGGGTGCCCCCGGGCAGTGTTATCCTGATACGGGCGGCGTCCACGGAAAGCACCTCGGCCCTGTTTTCTCCTATGTAAACCACCGCCCCGGGCTTAAAATTACTGCCGTAGATATTCACCTCTATGCCCCCGTTGGCCGGGCCCTTGGCGGGGTCCACCTGGGTTATTTTGGGATAGCCGTCGGGGACTTTGTATTCAAATCCTCCGGGGAGGGCGGCACTGAGGCCGTTGCCGTTCAGCACCACCACATCTTTTTTGCCCTGGGTGTTGGGAGGAGTCCTGCCGGTGATGGTGGCGGGGTCAATGACGGTCGCCCCTTTGGCCTCTTCGCCGCCGAAGTAAACGGTCACAGGATTTACAAAGCCCCGCCCCTTTATGGTGAAGGGCGTGCCTCCCGAGACGGCGCCTTCTGTGGGAGTAATGTATTCTATGGCGATGTCGCCGGCCACATCCAGGTATTCAAATCCGCTTTTAAGGGTGGCAAGGCCCTGGTCGGGGTTTATCACCCGCACGTCGACCTTGCCCGGGGCCGCCGGGGGTGTCACCGCCGTGATCTTTACACCGGCCACAAATGCGGTTCCCTGTATCTGGTTGCCGCTGCCGTCCACCGCATTGCCGCTGCCGTCCTCAATGGTTTTCACCACGGCTTCGGCGGTGCCGATCATAACTCTGGCATTCGGCCTGAAGTCCTGACCCTCAATGGTGATGTAAGTTCCGCCGGAGGCCGGGCCCTTGCTGGGGGAAACCGAGGTTATTTTAGGCCGGCTGTCGGGCACGACATAGTTGAATTTGTCGCCCCACACGGCAAGGCCGCCGTCCGGGTTGACCACTATCACGTCCACCGGGTATTTGCCGTTCACGGGGATGTCGCCGCCGCCGGGTTTGTACTCCGGCGTCACGGCGGTTATCAGGGTCCCCGAATCGTCCACACTTACTTCGGCGGATTCAACGCCCCCGAAATATACCTTTACACCCTTCACAAAATTCTTGCCCGTTATTCTTGTGAGGGTGCCGCCGAATATGCTGCCTTCGGCGGGTTCCACTCCGTCGAGCGACGGCAGGGTGGCCGGCGGCACATATTCAAAGCCTTCTTTTAAAGTGAACGCTCCCCCGTCCTGGTTGACCACGGTAACGTCTTTTTTGCCGTAATTTTTGGCTCTGGGTGTGATTATCCGGATTTCGGTGGGGCTTATCAGGTTGACGTCACCGGGATTCACTTCAATGCCGCCGATTATGACGGACAGGCCCTCCCTGAAATCCGAACCGGTTATGGTAACCGGGGTTCCGCCTTCCGAGCTGCCTCTGTTGGGAGTTACTTTGGTTATCTTCGGGCTGCTTCGGGGTACCATGTATGTGAATCCACCCGGCTTTACCGCAAAGCCCCCGTCCCGGGCGTTTATGACCTGCACGTCGGCAGGACCTTCCTGACCGGCGGGAGTCCTGGCCGTCAGAGTCGTGTTGTCCACAAACCTGACATCTGTGGCAAAATTGCCTCCTATGACCACCATGGCGTCGGGTGCAAAATCCTTGCCCGTTATGGTGATATCGGTCCCACCCGTCACGGGGCCGCGGTTCGGCGTTATGGTAGCGATGGAGGGATTTGTGTTTGTCGCTCTGTAAAGGAAGGCCGCTTCAAGCCTGCCTGCACCGCCGTCGGGATTGGTCACAAGGATATCCACATAACCCTGCCGCCCGTCAACGGCCGCCGGTGCCGTGGCTTTTATTTCCGTCTCGCTGACGATGCGGACATTTTCCAGCGGCAGGCCTTGGCTGCCCCCCACCGCATCTCCGACAAACCTCACGTCGGCGCCGGGCATGAAGTTCATGCCTTTAATGCTGAGGAACAGGCCTCCGCTCACCGGCCCCTTGCTGGGCGTGACCGATTGAATGACTGGATTGCTCTTGTATAAAAACCCTTTGGGGAGAGTTGCCGTACCGCCGTCGTTGTTAATTACCGTCACATCTCTCCATCCGGGCTGGCCGGCCGGAGTCCTGGCCGAAACCTCATTGGGGCTTTTCACCACCACGTTGGTGGCGGGGTTGCCTCCTATGAGCACCTTAAAGTTGGGTCCGCTCATAAAGTTTGAACCTCTGATGGTAATGACATCCCCTCCGGCAGCACTGCCGAAATTGGGGATAACGCCGTCGGGGTCTATGGTGGGGGTGCTCTGTTCTACGTAATACAGGAAGGCTCCTTTCAGGGTGTAGCTTCCATAGGCGTTATAGACCACCACATCCTTGAGGCCCGGCGTATTGGGCGGGGTGCGGAGAGTTATCCTGGTGGAGCTTTCAACTTTTACATCAAAAGCCGCTTCACCGCCTATGGTCACCTGGGTGCCTTCTATGAAGTTGGCGCCGGTGACGGTGGCGTATACGTTCCCCAGGACCGTCCCGCTGCTAGGGGTTATGCTGGTTACCAGCAGGTTGTTGCCCTTGTATATGAATCCCGCCGGAAGGACGGCCTCGCCTCCGTCGGGGTTGACCACCTTCACATCCACCGCCCCCACCTGGGTGCTGGCAGGAGAAATGGTCCTGATTAATTCGGCATTCACCACCTCTACTATGGCAGCTTTATTTTTCCCAAAATAGACTTCCGCTGTCTTGCCGCCTGCCGACGCCATGAATCCGGTGCCACGGATGAGCACTATGCTGCCGCCGGAGGCCGGGCCCACGGGGTCTTGCTCCTGACCGGTGATGGGATTGTAAATCCTGACCGATGTAATCCTGGGGCTGCTCTGAGGAATCTCGTAAGTGTACCCGCCCTTCAGCACCGCCTGACTTTCTATCTCCAGCTCTTTTTCGGGCGAAAAGGATTTGTCGACTTTTACGATTTTTACTATGACATCCTGGGCCCCCACAGTGCCTCCGGGGGTGGTGGCGGTGATGGTTTTCAGGTCGTCCCCTACGATTACATCGCTGCATTCATTGCCTCCGATGGTGACTTTGGTCTTCCTGTAAATGCTGCCCGAAATCAGGGTCTCTTTCACAAAATTGGCGCCGTTTATGGTTACGGCAGTCCCGCCCATGACGCTGCCGTGATTAGGGGTGATGCTCGTCACCGAAAGGGCCTTTTCGGGTATTTTGTAGGTAAAGGGGACGGGTGAAACGGCATAATTGCCGTCGGGGTTTGTCACTCTCACTTCCTGCTCTCCGGCGCTGCCGGGAGGAGTCTTTGCCACAAGGATGCTCTTGTAAACCCCACCCTCCTGAATGGTTTCAATGCTGATGACCGTTGCGGCCCTGCCTCCTATGGTCAGTACCGCGCCGCTCCGGATATCCGTGCCTTTTACGGTTATCTCCGTACCTCCTTCGGTGGAGCCCGACGTGGGGGATATGCTTTCTATTGCCGGGCGGCTCGGCGGAAGCCTGTATTCAAAACCCGATTTTTTGGTGTACAATCCGTAGTCTACAGAATTGATGACGGTAACATCCTTGAAACCTTCGGAATTCCTTGGAGTCGTCACCACTATCCGGGTGGGTTCAAGGCTTTTAACAGCGGCCTCCACGCCTCCAAAGAAAACCTTGACTCCCCCTTTGTCGTCAAAACCCGTGCCGTCGATTATCACATCGGTTCCCCCCTCGGTGCTGCCGTAATTGGGCGTAATGCCGGTAATGGTGGGGGAAACCACGTATTTAAACGTGGAGGTCACACTGCCGCCGTCCGGATTGGTTACGACCACCTGCTTTTCCCCGACTTCACCGGCCGGGGTCAGTGCCGTGATTACGTGGCGATCCGGGGATTCTTTAGTGACCTTAACGCTTGTGGCGGGTTTTCCTCCGATGGTGACCTGGACGCTGTTTGAGAAATCCTTGCCCTCTATGCGGATGGGTGTCCCCCCGACGGTGCCGCCGGTGTTTACCCTGACGTTCATGAGGGACTCTATATCCGTATTTACCGGGGCGTAAACCGCTCCCTGCACCGTGGAAGTTATGACAGGCGCACTCCTGGTAAATTCAAATTTGTTTTGCGCCGATGCCGTGCCCTGGTCGGGATTCACCACCTTCAAGATTACCTGGCCCGGCGCCGAAGCCTCGGGAATGGTGGCCGTAATCCGGGTTCCGTCCGAAGATACCGCCACATTTTTGGCCTCCAGGGAACCGAAGTAAACCTTAGCCCCTTCCATGAAACCGGTACCTTCGATCTGGATTTGATCCTGCCTCACGGTAGAAGAACTTGAGGGGGAAAAGCCGGTGATGGCCGGCTTGCTCCTTATGTATGTGAAGCGCGTGTATGGGTCTTCGTTATTGTTGACGGCCCTGCCGCCGTCCTTGTTCACCACTTCCACCGTGGCTACCCCTTCTACGCTGCTGGGGGGCGTCACGGCCGATATAATGTCTTTTGTGCCGCTTCCTTCCTGGATCTTTGTCAGGGTAATCCCGGAGCACAGCTTGCCCCCTATGTATACCTTGACATCATCGGGATAGCCATCGGCGCCAAAACCGCTTCCTATTATATAGATGGTCTCTCCTCCCAGGACGCTGCTGGTGGCTGGCACCTTCGTGCCGTCCATGGTCTTGGATATGACCGATATTGACGGCGTGCTCTGTATATATGTAAAGCCGTTGTTGAGCGTGGCCGCCCCGCCGTCAGGGTTCGTGACCGTTACGGCCACGCCGCCGGGCGTTGAAACCGGCGGGGTCGTGGCGGTAATCACGCTGTCGCTCTTCACCGAAACATTTTGCGCCGCCAGTCCTCCGAATTTCACCGTGGCTCCGGACATAAATCCCGACCCGCTTATGGTCACCACGGTGCCTCCCAGCACGCTGCCCTGGGATGGGCTCACTCCCGGCGGGGTTGCCGACAGAGCATTTATTACAGGCTTTGAAATAAATGTAAAAGCGTTTTCTTTAATGGCATTTACTCCGTCCACCGTTACGATGACATGCTGCGGGCCGGTTATGGATATACTGGATGGGGTTTTGGCCGTGATGGTGTTTTCGTTCACCACCACCACGTCGGCGGCGGGCTGGCCCCCGATGGTGACGGTGGTAATCGGCGTTGACGTGTTGGGGTAATTACCGGCAATAAAATTTGTGCCCTTTATGGTTATGGGAGTGGCGGTGTTTACGGGTCCCCTGGTGGGATCCACGCTTGTTATGGTGGGGGTGCTCTTCTGGTAGAAAAATTTCTGGCTGTCGTCCGGAGGATAATATAAAGCCACTCCACCATCAGGGTTTTCCACCACTATTTCTTTATACCCGGAAGTCTGGAGGGGTACCACGGCTTTTACGGTGGTGGAACTCACAAAGGTCACGCGGGGGGACAGAATGCCGCCTATTTTTACCAGCAGCTTTTTATTGGCGTCGATGTCTTTCATGAATTCCGTGCCGGTGATGGTGATTTCCGTGCCGGAGGTGCCGGAAAGCGGGGCAACGCCCGTAATGGTGGGCTGGCTCTTCAAATACTCAAAGCCTCCTGTTAACGTGGCGGTTTGTGCGTCCGGGTTTTTGACCGTAACATTCACCTTACCCAGAGATGGGTAAGGAGGCGTTACGGCCGTGATTATTGTGCCTTCGCTGGTGACAGACACCACTTTTGCTTCCACATCGCCAAACAGCACCTTTATCTGGTCGGCCGGGGCAAAATTGGAACCCGTGATGGTCACCTGGGTGCCCCCGGCGGAGGTGCCGCTGTTCGGCGATATAGATTCGATGGAAGGCGCGGCCGCTTTGACCGGCTGCGCCGGCAGCATTGAAAACACAACGGCAAAGATCAGAATAATGGAGATCTCACGCTTTAACAAATTTATGGAAAATGGACGTTTTAAAGTTTTAAACAAATTCGTTAAAATCGAAAATCTGTTCATCGGATCTCCGCGGAACTTCCTGAAAGTCCCGCCGGACTGCCTCCTTTCGTAACAAAATAACCGCCAGCCATATTTCTTGCCGCGTTGCTCTATTCCTGAATTTTGATGGTTTGCCTTAATATGTCAGGCAATTTTTCATTATTATTTTCGACACAAAAGGCCAAAATCCTTCCTGTGGTTATTCGTTCGAAAGAACTATAAAGAACTATCCTTAAAAATATAAAGTAACATTCTTATCACCGGCCGTCGCGTCGCCTGCAGCCGGATGTCTAAAAAAATTTATTTTTCAGTAATACAGGCATGGGTTGTTTGTAGTATAAGAAAAATCCTATAGAGGCCATTAAAGAAAACTGCTGCAGGGAGTTATGACTTTTGTAGTATAAGAAAAATCCCAAAAATATAGGTCTAAAATAGCATGTTATCCACAAAGTTATCCACAGGTGTTAATAACTTTATAACTTGTCCCAAAGGACGGGCGCGGGCGCCGGCAACTTGTCCCCATTGGGGATAAGTTGTCCACATATTCAACAGAACTTATGTGCGGATGGGTTTCGGGTGAAAGTGCCGCACGCCGAAGAAAATATTGCAGGTATTATCTGAAAATATCCGGTTCTGTGAAATAAAAAATCCGTATCCCCGGAGCGCATGGCGGTCATCGTTCAACGCCAGGTCGAGGATACGGGTTTTATAATACCTGCCCTTTGCGGCCTTACGCGCGCCATCGGTCGCCACCGGCCGCGCCTATTTCAGCACCGCGCCGGTGGAAGCCGATGTGACCAGCCTGGCGTAGCGGGCAAGGTAGCCGGTCTTCACTTTGGGCTCCGGCGCCCGCCACGCCGCCCTCCGGGCGGAAAGTTCCTCCTCTGAAATCAGCACGTCAAGCCTCTTGTTTTTTATGTCAATCCTTATGATGTCCCCTTCCCGCACCAGGGCGATGGGGCCTCCTTCCATGGCCTCGGGGGATACATGGCCTATGGAAGCGCCGCGGGTGGCACCCGAAAATCTTCCGTCGGTGATAAGGGCCACGTCTCTGTCCAGGCCCATGCCGGCTATGGCTGAAGTGGGGGACAGCATTTCTCTCATGCCGGGGCCGCCTTTGGGGCCTTCATACCTGATTATCACCACATCGCCCTTGTTTATCTTCCTGCCGAATATGGCCTCCACCGCCTCTTCTTCAGAATTAAACACCCTGGCGGGCCCTTCGTGAAAGAGCATTTCCGGCGCCACCGCCGCTTCTTTTACCACGGCCCCGTCGGGGGCGAGATTTCCCCTTAATATGGCCAGACCTCCGGTCTCCCTGTAGGGCCTTTCGATGGGCCTTATTACATCCGGGTTTTTGACGGATGCATTTTCAATGTTCTCTCCCACCGTCCTGCCGGTGACGGTGATGAGATCCAGGTGCAGGAGGTTTTTTCGTGCAAGCTCCTTCATCAGGGCCGGGATTCCTCCAGCCTCGTGGAGGTCCTGCATGTGATGGTGGCCGCTGGGGCTGAGCTTGCAGAGATACGGGGTCCTGCGGCTTATTTTATCAAACAGCTCAAGCTCGAGTTCTATGCCCGCCTCGTGGGCGATGGCCGGGAGGTGCAGCACCGTGTTGGAAGAACCCGCCATCCCCATGTCCACGGTTATGGCGTTCTCGAAAGCCTCTTTTGTGAGGATATCCCGTGGCTTTATATCCCTCCTGACCATCTCCATGACCTGCATGCCCGCCATCTTGGCCAGAGCCACCCTGGCGCCGTAATAGGCGGGGATGGTGCCGTTGCCGGGAAGACCCAGGCCCAAAGCCTCGGTGAGGCAGTTCATGGAATTGGCGGTGAAAAGTCCCGAACAGGAACCGCACCCGGGGCAGGCTTCATGCTCTATGGCCGCCAGCTCTTCTTCGGTGATTTCACCGGCATTCAGGCTCCCCACCTTTTCGATGCATGTGGAAAAGTCTATGTCCCGGCCTTCATATCGTCCGGCAAACATGGGTCCGCCGCTGACCACCACCGCCGGGATGTTCAGCCTGGCCGCCGCCATGAGCATGCCCGGCACAATCTTGTCGCAGTTGGGAATGAGCACAAGCCCGTCAAAGCCGTGGGCCATTACCATGGCCTCGATGGAATCGGCTATGAGCTCCCGGCTGGCCAGAGGGTATTTCATGCCTGTATGCCCCATGGCAATGCCGTCGCATATGCCGATGGCCGGGAATTCTATGGGCGTGCCGCCGGCCATGGCCACGCCGATTTTAACCGCCTGGGCTATGCGGTCAAGGTGCACGTGGCCCGCCACTATCTCGTTCTGGGAATTCACTATGCCGATGAGCGGCCTTTCCAGTTCCTTATCCGTAAACCCCATACCGTAAAACAGCGCCCTTGTGGGTGCCCTCATAGGACCTTTTTTTATGCTGTCGCTTCTCATACGGTTTCTCCCCTCTTTTCATTTTTTTTATTTTTTCATTTATTATCCTGAAAATAACAACATATTGATTATCCGCCGGTGATGCATCCAAAATGGGCTTTTGATGCGCTTTTCTTATGTTAATCTTTTAGCTTTTATTGTTCCTCTTTTTTGGTTTCAGTATATTTTAAATTTTATTCTTTCATCTCATGCCAATGACCGATTTATTCTTCAATTTCCCCGCCCCTTACCGGATCCGGTTCGTCGTGGATGCTCTCCTTGCCGCGCTGAAGCGCTATAATCCCGGTCCTGACGCTCTCCACAATGCCGTAGTGTTTCATCATGTTTAAAAAGGCCTTGACCTTTTCCAGATCGCCGGTTATCTCTATCACCACCGCCTCGGGATCAATATCCACCACCTTGCCGCGAAATGATTCCACGATCTGGAACACCTCGGCGCGGTTCCTGTCATCGGTCCTCACTTTAATCAGAGCCAGTTCCCTCTGGACCGAAGCCCTGGCGTCCAGCTCCACCACCTTGATGACGTCCACCAGTTTTTCCACCTGGCTTTTGATTTGGGAAAGCTCTCTCTCGTCGCCTTCGGCGACGATGGTTATGCGGGAAATCATGGGGTCTTCAGTTTCTTCCCCGGTAAAACTGGTTATGTTGAAGCCGCGGCGGGTAAAAAGACCCGAAATCCTGGTGACCACCCCGTACTCGTTGTGCACCAGCACCGAAAAAATCGCCCTGCGCAATCAAATCACCACCTCTCGAATATTCTTCACTGTAGTTGGGCAACAAAGTTCGGCCGGAGACAATTCCGCGCAAAAAGGCGGCCCGACCGGGAAATAAGAAATTCATGCAATGAATTCCGGGATTGTTTTTTGCGGAATTATCTGGAATAATAAAATTAAGAGCGTCTCCTGGTAAATTGACTATGAAACCAGATTAAAAAGAATAAAATAAAAAGTAAGATGTATTTAAATTAAGTCTTATTATAGCACATATCTCATCCTCGGAAAATAAATTTTCATTGTTTATAAATGAAAATGGGGAGGGAATTTACGTGAAAAGGCTGGGAATTCTTACCGGAGGCGGCGACGCTCCGGGGCTCAATGCGGTCATAAGGGCCTGCGCCAAGGTGGCGGAAGCTGCGGGTGCGGAGCTTTACGGGTTTGTGGACGGTTACAGCGGGCTTATCCGCGGAAACTACCGCAAGCTGGGCAGGCGGGACATATCGGGTCTTTTGCACCGGGGCGGCACCATCCTGGGCACCAACAACCGGGACAACCCTTTTAATTTTCCGGTAAAAGAAGGGGATAAACTGGAGTACAGGGACATGTCCGAAAGGGCGCTGGAAAATCTCGAGAGACTGGGTATAGACTGCCTGGTGGTAATAGGGGGTGACGGCAGCCTGGCCATCGCCCGGGAACTGGCCCAAAAGGGCGCTAAAATCATAGGCGTCCCCAAGACCATTGACAACGACCTTCAGGGCACCGACCAGACATTCGGATTTGATACGGCCGTCACCATCGCCACCGAGGCGCTGGACCGGCTGCACACCACAGCCGAATCCCATCACAGGGTAATGGTGCTGGAACTCATGGGAAGGTATGCCGGGTGGATAGCCCTTTACAGCGGTGTGGCTGGCGGAGCCGACGTGATCCTTATACCCGAAATACCCTGGAAAATAGAAAAAGTGGCGGAAAAGATTTTTTCCCGCCAGAAGGAGGGCAAACCCTTCAGTATTATAGTTGTGGCCGAAGGCGCCAGAACTCCCGAAGGCAGACAGGTCGTCCGGCAAACCGTTGCCGGCAGCGGAGACCCGGTCCGCCTGGGAGGCATAAGCGCCGTCGTAGCCGAGATGGTGGAGGAAATCACCGGTTTTGAAAGCCGGGCCACCGTGCTGGGCCACATCCAGCGGGGCGGGTCCCCTTCTCCCTTCGACCGGATTCTGGCCACCAGATACGGTCAGGCTGCGGCAAGGCTGGCCCTTTCCGGCGAAAGCGGGAAAATGGTGGCCCTCAGAAACGGTGTCATCACATCGGTGGCTTTCGAGGACATCCCCCCCGGATGCAGGACCGTGCCGCCGGATCATCAGTTGATTGAGACTGCAAGGAGCATAGGGATCAGCTTCGGAGATTAATACAGAGGGAATCTCTTTTTGCCCCATTTCACCGTGGTTCTTCGGGCACCGCAGCGGCCATTTGCTTAAAATTTTCGGCTGCCATGCTTATAAAATAACGATGAAAACTCAAATCCTCCGTCAATTCCGGATGGAAGGCGGTGGCCAGGAGATTGCCCTGCCTGGCCGCCACCACCTTTCCGTCGATTTCAAGGAGCACCTTAACTTCGGGGCCCACTTTCTCCACATACGGCGCCCTTATAAAGACGAGGGGTATGGGATTTTCGGAAACCCCCGGAACCGCCCGGTGGGTTATAAAACTGTCCAGCTGGCTGCCGTAAGCGTTTCGCCTTACCCATATATCCATCAGGTTGAGATGGGTACTGTCCTGGTTCACGATGTGTTTTGCAAGGAGAATCATGCCGGCACAGGTGCCCCATACCGGCATACCTTCTTTCGCCCGGCGGACTATTTCATCCTTCAGGCCGAAGTCTGACATGAGTTTTCCTATGGCGGTGCTCTCACCACCCGGGAGGATGAGGGCGTCCACTTGTTCAAGGCCGGCCCTGTTCTTGACGGCCACCGGCTCTTCTCCGGCCTTAATAATCATATTCATGTGTTCCCGCACGGCCCCCTGAAGGGCCAGTACTCCGATCTTCATGCTACCACCCGCGCTCTGCGTAGCGATCTTCCAGTTTGTCTATCTCAAAGCTCTCCATGGCTTCTCCCAGGTCTTCGGAAACTTCCGCCAGGACTTCGGGGTCGTTGTAATAGGTTACAGCCTTTACAATGGCCCTGGCGCGCTTTACGGGGTTTTCCGATTTGAAGATACCCGAACCCACAAATACGCCGTCGCATCCCAGCTGCATTAACAGTGCCGCGTCGGCGGGCGTGGCCACACCCCCGGCGGCGAAATTCACCACAGGAAGTTTACCGTTTTCTGCCACGTAAAGCACCAGATCATAGGGGGCGCCCATTTCCTTGGCGGCGGACATCAATTCCTCTCTCGGCATATTCTGAAGCCGCCTGATCTCCGCCATAACTGTGCGGATATGCCTCACGGCTTCCACCACGTTGCCTGTACCGGCCTCCCCCTTGGTCCTTATCATGGAGGCGCCCTCGCCTATGCGCCTCAGGGCCTCGCCCAGGTTCCTGGCACCGCATACAAAGGGCACTTTGAACTTTTTCTTGTCGATGTGGAAGGACTCGTCGGCCGGGGTCAGCACTTCGCTCTCGTCTATGTAATCCACCCCCAGCGCCTCCAGTATCTGCGCCTCTACGAAGTGGCCGATTCTGCACTTGGCCATGACGGGAATTGTGACGGCGGATTTAATGGCTTTAATTATCTTTGGGTCCGACATCCTTGCCACACCGCCCTGTTTCCGGATGTCCGCCGGGACCCTTTCCAGGGCCATTACGGCCACCGCCCCGGCCTCTTCCGCGATTTTCGCCTGTTCGGGAGTGGTGACATCCATGATGACCCCGCCCTTGAGCATCTCCGCCAGGTTTTTGTTCAGACTGTACCGCTCGGGATGAGCGTTGGTGTCAAAAAGGTTGTTTTCCGCCATAATGTGTTCCTCCTTTTGAAATTTTCAGGGCAACAGGGCTCCTGTAATCATACTTTTAATACAACACCAATTGTGATATAATAATAATTGTATCGTTACATTTTTCTCCTGCCGCCCAAAATTGTATGTATATATTATGTCATCAACGGCGATTGTTTGTCAATACAATTTCACAAATCAGCCCGGAGGAAAATTTTATGCATAGATTTGTATCGATACAATTGGACAGGAACCTGGATAAGCCTTTATATATCCAGCTTTACGAAGGGATAATCGATCTCATCAGCCAGGGGAAACTGTCGCCTGAAGAAAAATTGCCTCCCATCCGCAAGCTGGCGGCGCTTTTAAAAGTGAATTCCGTAACGGTGGTCAATGCTTACAGGCTCCTTGAAAAAGAAGGCTACGCCGTATCAAAGGTGGGCAGCGGCACTTATGTGAGCCCCGCCATCATTTCGGCGGGGCGCCCGGCTCTCAAATTGCAGCCTCACAGCCGCGGCGCCGGCACTCCTGACATTGACCCGCGCTCAAAGGCACTCAATCCCAAAAATGCGCCCTTCTCCACCGGCGGGCCGGATGGTTCTTTGGGTTTTTCCGGCGCCGAAAGGCAAAACCCCGGGGCACGGGTGCGGTTCGACTTCGGAAGCGCCGCCATCTCGCCGGAGTTTTTCCCGGTGGACGATTTTAAGGAGGTCTTAAACGAGGTCCTGGACCGGGACGGCGGCTACGCCTTCGACTACCAGGAGAGCATGGGCTACCCTCCCCTCCGGCAGTCCATCAGGGACTTCATATTTAAAGAATACGGAATAGAAATGCCCGTCGACGGTATCCAGGTGGTCTCCGGCGCCCAGCAGGGCATTGACATTATTGCCAAGGCCTTTTTAAATTTCCAGGATACGGTGTTTGTGGAAGCTCCTACCTACACCGGGGCCATCGACGCCTTCAGGTCCCGGGGTGCCAGGATAGTTGAAATACCCATGGAGCGGGATGGTGTCAATCTGGACGAATTTGTTTCAAAGCTCAAAAACCGACCTCCAAAGCTTTTCTATACCATGCCGAATTTCCACAATCCCACCGGCCGGTCTTATTCCGCACAAAAAAAGAAAGAGCTTCTCGCTCTTACTTCGGAATACGATTTTCTGATTGTGGAAGACGACCACATGAACGACCTTTATTTTGCAAAAAAACCCGAACCGCTTAAGGCCCTGGACCGCAGCGGCCGGGTGCTTTATATAAAGAGCTTTTCAAAGCTGTTCATGCCCGGACTGCGCCTGGCATTTATCGCATCGCCGGAGGGTTTCGCCGGCAGGATCACCGATGCCAAATATTCCTCGGACATATCTTCATCGGGCCTTACCCAGCGGGCGCTGGATCTGTTTTTCAGGAAGTCTCTGTGGACCGGTCACGTAAACCGCATTAGAAAAGCGTTCCGCGAAAAATGGCAGATCATGAAGTACGCCCTGGAAGAATACCTGCCCGGCTGCATAGAATACACCGACCCCGGCGGCGGTCTTTTCTTCTGGCTGGTTCTTCCGCGGGGATATTATTCCATGAACCTGTACACGGAGGCTTTAAAGCGCGGCCTCCTCATAATGCCCGGGGATTTATTCTACGCCGACCGGCGCCCTTCGCAGGGCTTCAGGCTCAGCTTTGCCGAAATATCACCGGAAGACATCCAAGGCGGAATAAAACTGCTTTCGGAGATAATCTCAGACTTCCTGGAGGAATACAGCCTGAGTCCCATCCGCGGCACCGGCTACCGCCCGCTGCTCTAGGTTCAAGGCCAAGGTTCAAAAGTCCAAAAGGCTGCCACCGGCTAAAACACTCCCAGGTACTGGTCCAGCTCCCACTGGTGGACCTGTATCCGGTAAATGTCCCATTCTATCAGTTTGGCTTTCATAAAGTGTTCGTAAGCATGGGGGCCCAGCGCATCCTTTATGACCTCATCCTGGGACAGATAATCCAGGGCTTCCTTCAGACTGCCCGGCAGGCTTTCTATGCCTGCTTCCATCCTTTCTTCAGGAGTCATGTCGTATATGTTGTTTAACGTCTCGGGCCCCGGGTCCATCTCGTTTCTGATGCCGTCAAGCCCGGCCGCCAGGATCACCGCCAGCGCCAGGTAAGGATTGGCCGACGGGTCCGGGCTTCTGAGCTCTATGCGGCTGGCGCTCCCCCGCCCTGCCGGAACCCTCACCAGGGCGCTGCGGTTCCTCCCCGACCACGAAATATATACGGGGGCCTCATAACCGGGGACCAGGCGCTTGTAAGAGTTCACGGTGGGATTGGTTACGGCGGTAAACGCCCTGGCATGGCGGAGAATGCCTCCTATAAAGTGCCTTGCCACCTTTGAAAGCCCCAGTTCCCTGTCATTTTCGTCATAGAAGGCATTGATACCGTCTTTGAAAAGCGACATGTGGATGTGCATTCCCGAGCCGTTTTCCCCGAAAATCGGCTTGGGCATAAAAGTGGCGTACAGGCCGTGTTCCGCCGCTATTGCCTTTGTTACAAATTTGAAGGTCACCACGTTGTCTGCGGTTCTCAACGCCCGGGTGTATTTAAAGTCTATTTCGTGCTGGCCGGGAGCCACCTCGTGGTGGGCGGCCTCCACCTCGAACCCCATCTCCTGCAGGGCGAGCACAATATCCCTTCTGGCGTTCTCCCCCAGATCCACCGGGGACAGGTCAAAATAGCTTCCTTTGTCGTTGGTCTTAACGGTGGGCCTGCCTTCCTCGTCGGTATGGAAAAGAAAGAATTCCGGTTCAGGACCCGCATACATTTCGTAACCCATCCGGCGCGCCTCTTCAAGCACTTTTTTCAGTATGCCCCTGGGGCACCCTATAAAAGGCTCGTTGTTGGAATCGTACACATCGCACATGAGCCTGGCCTCCGCCCCCTTTCTGGGCTTCCACGGAAGTATGGCGAAGGTGTCGTAGTCGGGCTTAAGATACATGTCCGATTCCTGGATGCGGGTAAATCCTTCAATGGAAGAACCGTCGAACATTATCTTTCCGTCCAAAGCGTCTTCCAGCTGGTCAACGGTGATGGTAACGTTTTTGATTATGCCCAGGATATCGGTAAACTGCAGCCTTATGAACTTCACATCAAGCTCCTGAGCCTTTTTCAGAACATCGCTTTTTGTGAATTTCGGCATTATATCCCTCCTAAATCTTTTAAATTTTCGGTATAAATCTGTTTTTATTAAAATCCTTTCTTACAAAAAATTTCCCATCACCGTTTATAATATAACATTTTTTTGTTACTTGGTCTATAAGTTGTGAGCTTCGAAAGTTTTCCACCGACAGGCACCCGCGCCCTTCGGCCGAAATGGTTTTTGCAGCCAGGCCATTTACGGATATCAACCGCTTCAGTTTCACCCACACCGGCCGCACGCAAAAGGCGCCGGGTTTCAAAAACCCGGCGCCGTTCTATTAAATATGAGGGGGAGGCGTCGTTTGTTGAAATATCGTTTAATACACCTCTATATATTCGTCCAGCTCCCAGCTGTGGACTTTGGTCCTGTAAGCGTCCCATTCCTGCCTCTTGGCCTTTACATAATGTTCGTATACATGGGGGCCAAGTGCTTTTACTATAACTTCGTCTTCGGCCAGCAGGTCCAGGGCTTCCTTGAGGTTCCCGGGGAGACTCTTAATGCCCGCCTTTTCACGTTCTTCGTCGCTCATATGGTAAATGTTGTCGTAGACCTGGGGGCCCGGATCTATTTTGTTCTTGATACCGTCAAGCCCGGCCGCCAGGATCACCGCCAGCGCCAGATACGGGTTGGCCGACGGGTCGGGGCTTCTGAGCTCAATTCGGGTTTTTGCACCGCCGGCTGCAGGTACCCGCACCAGGGCGCTCCTGTTTTTGGCGGACCAGGAAATGTACACCGGTGCCTCATACCCCGGGACCAGTCTTTTATAGGAGTTGACCAGCGGGTTGGTGATGGCGGTAAAGCCGGGGGCGTGTTTCAAGAGCCCACCCACATAATACCTTGCAATCTCGCTCAGCCCGGCCTCTCCGTTTTCGTCGGCAAAGGCGTTCTTCCCGTCGGAAAAAAGCGATTGATGGATGTGCATACCGGACCCGTTGATGCCAAACACCGGCTTCGGCATGAATGTGGCGTGCAGGCCGTGCTGTTTGGCGATAATTTTGGTCACAAAACGGAAGGTGGTGATGTTGTCGGCCGTCCGGAGGGCGTCTGAGTACTTAAAATCTATTTCGTGCTGGCCCGGTGCCACCTCATGATGGGCGGCTTCCACTTCAAAACCCATTTCCTCAAGGGTGAGCACAATATCTCTTCTGGCATTTTCACCCAGGTCCACCGGCGAAAGGTCGAAGTAGCCGCCTTTGTCTCCGGTCTCAATTGTCGGTTTTCCCTTTTCATCTGTGAGAAACATGAAAAATTCCGGTTCCGGGCCCGCATACATCGTAAAACCCATAGATTTGGCTTCCTCAACGACTTTTTTGAGAACCTGGCGGGGGCTCCCTTCAAAGGGAGTGCCGTCGGGATTGTAAATGTCGCAAATCAGCCGGGCTTCCGCTCCGTCTCTCGGTTTCCATGGAAAAATGGCAAAGGTATCAAGGTCTGGTTTCAGATACATATCCGATTCCTGTATGCGGGTGAAACCCTCGATAGACGAACCGTCAAACATCAATTTGCCGTCCAGGGCGTCCTCCAGCTGGCTCACCGGAATTGCCACATTCTTTACCACTCCGAAAATGTCGACAAACTGAAGTCTGATAAATTTCACCTTGAGCTCCTTCGTAAGGTTGATGATGTCATCCTTTGTGTAACCCACTTTTCTCCCTCCAGATCTTAAAATGTATATTGAAATCATAACAATGTTATTTTCAAATGTCAAGTTAATGTAAGGTTTTTTATTTTATCTTTGTCAAATCTAACATGAAATTGACTTTTGCAGTCTTTTATGTTAGTATAGTGGTAACATTTCGGGAGGTGATTATTGTGGCCGGCACTTCACTGGATAAGGGTTTATACCCGATCGGAGTTGTGGAAGAAAAAACCGGCCTTACCAGCCGGCAAATCCGTTATTATGAAGATCTGGGGCTAATTACTCCGGCCAGAACTTCGGGCAAACAGAGAAGATACTCGGAAAAAGACATCATCAGGCTTGCCAGAATTAAATATCTGAAAGACAACGGATTTGACTTAAAATCAATAAAAGAGAAGATAGATATACTGGAAAAAAGCTCCAAAAACATTAATCTTACGTCTGATATAAATTTGCCCGGAGGCAAGCTCACATCCCTCTATCCCGTATCAAACCGTGCAGTGTTGATGAAGCTCCTGGAAAAAAAATAATCCTTGCGTCCACACGCAAGGATTATTTTTTTCAAAACACTTTATGGCTTTCAAGGTATGGGCAGAGGTTAGAGCGTGCCTCATCCACATGCCTGATCATGGCCTTTTCGGCGGCATCGGGATCATGGGATTCCAGAGCCCTGTAAATGTTCCGGTGCTCTTCCAGAGAAACCGGCGCTCTGCCGCTGGACTTGATGGATACCAGCCGGGCCCTCTGAATGAAATGATGGAAATTGGTAAGGACCGATTCCAGGGGCCTGCTGTGGCAGGCTTTAAATATCACGTCGTGAAAACGGGTATCCAGTTCGGAGACCTTGTCAATTTCCCCTTTAACCGTGTAAAATTCCATAAGATCCAGTATGTCCTTCATTTCTTTTAGTTGTTCATCGGTTATCTTTTCGGCAGCCCAGCGCGCCGCCAGCCCTTCGATCATCTTGCGGATTGTGTATATGTCTTCCACATCCTGTTCGGTAACCCCTTCTACAATCACGCCTTTATTGGGTATGCTCGACACAAGACCTTCAAGCTCCAGCTGGCGGATGGCCTCTCTAACCGGTGTCCGGCTGACTCCCAGCTCTTTTGCCACCTTCATCTCTATTAAGCTCTCGCCCGGTTTATAGACACCGTTTAGTATGGCGTTCTTCAGCTGGTGATATATCCTGCTGCGCAGGGAATATCCCGTGTCCTGCAAGTCGGACGTCATATGTTAAGACCTCCCCGTCTTAATGCAAAGCTTCTAAGTATATTTTACTATACGTTTTAATTTTTTGAAAGGGATTTTCATATAATTGTATACTATATCCACAACAAAATATTGATTTATGCAAAAACGCCGGCAATCCGGTCTTGTCAAAAAACGGCTTTTAACTGAAGCTGTAAATATAATACGGTTTTTGATATAATTAAATTGTTATTCAGCACTATTTCTGCAAGCAATACAGGTGGTTTATGAGTTTGTACAGGCGGAATCTCATTAAAATATATGACAAATTGTTTGCCGCCTTCGGGCCTCAGCACTGGTGGCCGGCGGAAAGCGATTTCGAGGTGGTGGTGGGGGCCATCCTCACCCAGAGCGTGTCGTGGAAAAACGTAGAAAAAGCCATTGAAAACCTCAAGGCCGAGGGACTGCTTTCCGTAGACGGCATACTGAAGGCGGAAAGGCAAAAGCTGGCGGACCTTGTCAGGTCCACCAGGTATTACAACCAGAAGGCCGAAAAGCTTAAAAATATATGCCGTCACATTAAAGACAATTACGACGGGGATATCTGTAAAATGTTTGAAAAGGATCTTTTTGAAATGCGGCGGGAACTTTTATCCATCAAGGGGCTCGGCAGGGAGACGGCAGATTCCATAATCCTTTACGCCGCCAGAAAACCCATTTTCGTGGTGGACGCCTATACCCGGCGGATATTTTCGAGGCTGGGCTTCCTTCCGGAGGATGCGGACTACCAGGCAATGCAGGACTTTTTCATGCAAAACCTGCCGGAGGACGTGGAACTCTTCAACGAATACCACGCCCTCATCGTCAGGCTGGGGAAAGACTGCTGCCGGAATCAAAACCCGCTCTGCGCCGAATGCCCCGTAAGTGATGCATGCAAATTTTATTCGGCTTTGACAAATAACGCTGTCGGGGCTGACGCCGGAACAGGAAGGGAAAATACAGGCCGGAATAGGAAAGGAGAATACAAAAAGTCAACTTAAAGACATATTTCTATCTTAATTTGCATAGGTTTTTACAATTTCCCCGTAGTAGAGCACATGATAATCGCCGTTTTTATAGCATTCATTTTTTATTTCTCCGGGCAGTTTATCGGGGTCCAGCGGTTGCCTGTAAATTATCCTGCAGTCTATGTGGATGTCGCATTCGGCTATGTGCGGCGATTCCACCGCCCCTTCCTGCGGCGTAAGGCCGCATTCCCTGAACTTGTCAATGTCCCTTCCGGATCTGGAGCCGCATATGGCCAGAGCTTTTTTCAGATCCCCTTTCTGCGGAATGCTCACGGTAAAAGAGTCGGCCTTTTCGATGAGCTCATATGTATACCTGGAATACCTCACCATAACCATAAACACCGGCCTGTTCCACATGCGGCCCAGGGTCCCCCAGCCGATAGTCATGGTGTTGACCCTGTCGCCGTGTTTCACGGTCAGGAATGCGCCTTCCGGGAGCTGCTCCAGTATTTTCCCGGATACTTCGGCAATGTTAATCTCTTTCAAGCAAATCTCCTCCTTTTTTACTTTTATCTCAAAACCGGTAACTCAACCCACAACCCGCCCGAGCAGGCGGGTGAAATTTTTTCTTGCCGGCGCAGAGGTCCACCCGCGCACCCAAATCAAGTGTGAATTAATATAATATTACGAGAAAGAGCGGATAGGAGTGTTTTAGGTGGCCAAGGAAAAAGAACTGAGGTCGGTTTTAACCGCATTTAATTACCTGCTGGGGATTGCTATCACCGTTTTTTCCGTGGAATTTTTTTTAAAAAAAGGGGCGGTGGCGCCTCTATATATAACCGCCGCTATTATAATCGCCGGTCCCCTGGAGGATTTCCTGGTAAGTGTGGTAAAGCCTGAACAGAGGTGGCTTGTGGATCAGCTGACAAGCGTGGGCTTCATGATTTTCCTGCTGCTGGCCGTCCTGGAATCGGCAAAAAAGTAATTTTCCTCTCAGGATAATTATACCTCACTTTTTAAGCTGATAAAAGCCCTTTTGCAGCTTAACCGCCGGGTTCACAAAAACTCGGCTCAGCCAGCATTGCCTGCCGATGGTATTTCCGGATTAATGACTGTATGAAGGACATTAAACTTAAAAAATGGCCGCAATAGGGCCATTTAAATAAATATTACTTCAACTCAAATATTACTTCAACATTGGACCGACATAGTTCAGCCAGGCGAGCTTCGGGTCATCCTTCGGAATCAGCTTCCTGCCGTAGTTTCCGGCCATCACCCACAGATAATAGACAGAAAATCCCGGCGCTGCGGCCACTGGATGATAGCCCTTCGGTATATACACCGTATCCCCGTCTTTAACCACATACGATTCCCTCAGCGAAAGGTCGTCAGTGTACAGGACCTGAATACCGAAGCCGTCTATGGGTTTTACTTTGAAATGGTAAACTTCTTCCATCTTTGTCTCGTTCGGCATGTCGTAGGTGTCATGTTTGTGAGAAGGATAACTCGACCACTGCCCCGGATACGAATACGTCTCTCCCACCACTATTCGGTGGACCCTGCCTTCAGCGTTGTCCACGATGATGTCGTTCACATCCCGCTGAAAGTTCAGGATTCCCCTGTGGTTGCAGATCACTTCTTCAGGCTTTACCACAAAAGGTTCAAACCTCTTTTCCGCCTTGGCAGAACATACGGCCGCCTCCAGATCAAATCCCTGGCATTCTGTGACCTCATATCTGCTTCCCACCGGAACGTAAACAGCGGTGGGTTTGCCCGAAAAGACGTCCTTTCTCTCTCCAAGCCCGGAGAACATGGCTCCGTCCACCTTTACATCACACCTGCCGGACATTATGACGATCACTATCTCCTCATCTTTCGCTTTGCCGGTATATGTCTGTTTAGGCCCCAGTTTCAGAAGGCCGAGCCCCACATACTTCGATGTCTCCCCAATCTTTACCACATCTTTGTACCCTTTAAAATCCTGGTTTGGATAAATGTAATTCATCATACATTCCTCCCGAAAGTTGGTATTTTACTACTTATACTTCAAAACCGCCCAGGTCCAAATGCTGGCCGTCAGAATAAGAAGTGTTTTTCTTTACGTGTTCGTAATTTTTACTGCCTAGGATTACCGTGGATATCTCATCGCGCAAAAGCACGTACCTGATGGCAAGTTCATCCAGGGCCATACCTCTTTTTTTCGCAAATTCGTCAAGCCTGCTGATTTTATTAAGAAGATTTCTGTCGCTGACTGTACTATTTTTATACTTGTAGCTGAGCAGATCTTTTTTAAGGCAGTCCTTGATTATTACCCCTCTGCCAGCTTTATTGACAGCAAGTAAAAGTAGCTCCTCGCAAGCCCTGTCCAGAATGTTGTATGAAAACTGAAGCACGTCAATCTCGGGGTATTTCAAAGCCTCCAGCATGACCTCCACACTGCCCCTCACCCCGATGAACCTCGCCTTTACGGCTTTCTTCGCCTTGAGCAGGGCATTTACTGTCTCTGCTCTTTCCAGGACCTCTAGAGGGCAGGAGTGTATCTGGACGACATCCACATAATCCGTCCTAAGTGCCTTCAGTCTGCTTTCAATAAAGGAGAGGGTGGCTTTTTCAGAATAGTCGTAGAAAGACGTTGCGCCGTCAAATCGCTCTCCGACCTTGGTGGCTATATAGAATTTGTCTCTCTTGCCCTTTAAAGCTTTGCCTATTATTTTTTCGCTTTCCTGGTATGCCGGTGCGGTGTCTATGAAATTTATCCCCACGTCCGAAAGATGTTCCACCAAATAGATGGCCTCTTTTTCTTCCGGCCTTCTGGGGTCTTCGGCTATGCCGAACGCCCAGTCCCTTCCTATGGCCACCGCTCCAAACCCTATCTCTGATCCAAGAAGACCTGTGCTGCCGAGCTTTCTGTATCTCAAGTCTTCTTCATCCCTCTACCATTTCCCAAGCGGTCCTTGCGATGTTCTCCGCGGTGAGCCCGTAGTGTCTCATAAGTTCTTCAGGTGCACCTGACTGCCCGAAGATATCGCTTACGCCGATTCGCTTCATCCTGAGGGGCAAATTTTCCGACAGCACCTCCGCCACCGCAGAGCCGAGGCCTCCGATTATGGAATGTTCTTCGACGGTAATGACTTTCCCGGCCTTTCCCGCAAAATTAAGAATTGTTTCCACATCCAGCGGTTTTATTGTATGGACATTTACCACCGAAGCCTCTATACCCTTTTGCTCAAGGTCCTGTGCAGCTTCAAGGGCTGTGGCCACCATGAGGCCTGTGGCAAAAATGGCGATGTCATTCCCCTCTCTCAACACCCTTGCCTTTCCGACCTCAAATTCGTCATCTTCTGCCGTAATTATGGGGGCCACGGGGCGCGCTATCCTTATATACACCGGCCCGTTTATTTTGGCTGCGGCAAACACAGCCTTTTTCGTCTCAACGGCATCACAGGGCACCAGCACCGTCATTCCCGGCAGCGTGCGCATCAGGGATATGTCCTCTACGGACTGGTGGCTGCCCCCGTCTTCTCCAACGGTAATTCCGCTGTGGGTCACTGCTATCTTGACATTAAGGAAATTGGGGTAGCATATGCTGTTTCTTATCTGTTCAAAACCCCTTCCCGCCCCGAATATGGCAAAGGTACTGGCAAAGGGTATAAATCCGGCCATCGAAAGGCCTGCAGCAACTCCCATCAAATTCTGCTCGGCTATTCCCATGTTGAAAAAGCGGTTTTTGAACCTTTCGGCAAACATGGCTGTCTGTGTGGCATGTGCCAGATCCGCGTCGAGCACCACGACTTTTTCATTTTTATTCCCCAGTTCTACCAATGCTTCCCCGTATGCAACCCTTGGCGATTTCATATTTTCCATCATTGAACTCCTCCTAACTCGGCCAGTGCAATTTCAACTTCCGCGGGGCTGGGAGCCTTGCCGTGCCAGCCCACCTGATTTTCCATAAAGGAAACTCCCTTGCCTTTGACGGTGTGGGCTATGACAAACCTCGGCCTGCCGGATACGGCCGGTGATGTAAACGCGCTGTACAGCTCTTCAAAATCATGCCCATTTACCTCATGCACATCGAAGCCAAAAGCCTCCACCCTGGCCTTTATATTCCCAAGGCTCATGACATCCTCATTGGGCCCGTCGATCTGAAGTTTGTTGTAGTCCAGTATGACGGTGAGGTTGTCCAGCCTGTAGTGAATTGACGCCATCATGGCTTCCCATATCTGGCCCTCCTGCATCTCCCCATCACCCACGATGGCAAAAACCCTGTAGTTTTTCTTCTTAAGCTTTGCTCCCAGCGCGAGCCCTACCGCCACCGAAAGTCCCTGCCCCAGCGAACCGGTAGAAACGTCGATGCCAGGAGTCTTCTTCTTGTCGGGATGGCCCTGGAGCATGGAGCCGAACTTTCTCAAGGTCCGGAGTTTTTCCACATCAAAATAACCCCTGTGCGCCAGGACGGCGTAAAGCGCCGGGCACCCATGCCCCTTACTGAGCACCAGCCTGTCCCTGTCATCCCAGTCGGGGCGTGCCGGGTCTATATTCATCACCCTCCAGTAGAGGGTCGTCAGTATTTCCACCATTGAAAGTGAACCCCCGGGGTGACCGGACTTAGCCTCGCCCAGCATTTTGATGACATCTTTTCTAACCATGTTGCTTATTTTTTTCAAATCATCCATTTATATTTAGTGCCTCCTCAAGTTTAAAAGTAGATATATCAACCTTTTACGGCCCCTGCCGTCAAACCTTCTACGAGTTTCTTTTGTATAAACATAAACATTACCACTACAGGGATCGTAGCGACCACTCCGCCGGCTGTCAGCAGACCCCACTGGATGTCAAACTGGCCTATGAACGTCTGAAGGGCCACTGGCAGAGTCCTGGTGGCTTCATTGGTAAACATAAGGGCGAATATGAACTCATTCCATGCGGTTATGAATATATATATTCCTGTAGCGATAATAGCGGGTATGATTAGAGGCAAAGTAATCCTCATAAAGGCCTGGAACCTGTTACAGCCGTCAACCATCGCGGCCTCCTCGAGAGATACAGGCAGATCCCTTATATACCCCGTAAGGAGCCAGACGGAAAAGGGAATGGTGAATGTGGAATAGGCAATCACCAGCGACAGCGGCGTATACAGGAGCCCCACCTTCCTCATGATGGTGAAAAGCGGTATCAGCAAAAGCACCGAAGGAAACATATTGATGAGCAGAAAAGATACCATGAAAAACAGCTTACCTCTGAAGTTAAATCTTGCAAAGGCATATGCCGCCATAACCGACACGAAAAGGCTTATCACCGAGGTAATGCCCGCCACAAGGAAACTGTTGACGAGGTTGTGCAGGAAGTTGGTCTTTTGAAAAAGATTCCTGTAATTGTCAAAGGTCGGGTTCTTTACGAAATACTTCACCGTTGGAGCGTACAGCTCCGCCTCGGGCTTAATGGACGTTATGAATGTCCAGATGTAAGGGAAAACCGCAAAAATGACCAGCAGGCACAGGGGCATGTAGAAAAATACTATGTCGTGTCCCAGTTTTTGTTTTTTCATTTACCCCACCTCCTTCAAATTCATGTTTTTGATGTAAAGATAAGCCACCGAAGACAGGATCAGGGTAAGGTAAATGGCCAGTGTCGCCGCATATCCGAAATCCATCGCCTTCTGCGCCTTCATATAGGTGTAAACACTGAGAGTCAGAGAACTGTATCCAGGTCCTCCACCCGTCATTATATAGATGACATCCACTGAATTTGCAACCCATATTATCCTGAGGAGCGTGGAAATCAGGATAGTAGGTTTGAGCATGGGCAGAGTAATATGCCAGAACGTCTGCCAGCTGCTGGCACCGTCAACCTCCGCTGCCTCGTAAAGTTCGCCGGGTATGGCCTGCAGCCCGGCTAGAAGCATGATGGCAAAAAACGGAATGCCCTGCCATATTATTGTCACTATCACCGCAAAAAGCGAGGTGCTAGAATTTGCGAGCCACGGCACGAAATCTTTTATAACGTGGAGTCTTGCAAGGATATCGTTTATTACACCATAATTGCCGTCGTACATCCACCTCCACATAAGGCCTATCAGTATCCCGGGAGTGACCCACGGGATGAGGATAATCGTTCTGATGAATCCCCGCGCCTTAAACTGGCGGTTGAGTTTGAGTGCAAGAATCAACCCAAAGAAAAACTGAAAAAACACCCCCAGCCCGACCCAGATTACCGTATTTATCAGTGCCTGCCAGAACACGGGGTCTTTCAGCACGCTCATGTAATTCGCAAGGCCCACGAGTTTTACTGCTTTGGGCTTAAACAGAACGTAATCTAAGAGGCTGATATAGACCGAATTTCCTATAGGGTATGCTACAATAGCCAGCATCAGTATAAAAGCCGGCGCCACCAGTAGATACGGTGTAGATTTTGACCAGAAATTTTTCATAAAAACACTCCTCAAGGGGAATGATTGGAAGAGAAAGGGACCTTTGAACAGAACCTTGGCCCCTTCCCCAGTTTTTTAAATGTTATTTGGTCATTCCTTCCGCCAGTTTTTTCATCATTTCTTTGCCTGTAATCTTACCTTCCAGAGCCTGCTGAGTCGTGGCTGGCCACAAGGATTCGATCCATTCGCCCATGTTTTCATTTATAGGGTAAGTGTGGGCATACTGCATTGAATCAAAGGAGGCCTTCATGAACCTGTTGTTTTTGAATTCGTCTAGCTGCTGGAGGGATTTTAACACTGGAACATTGCCTGTGGCCTTGTCCCACCTTTCAAGCTGTTCCTTCTCGGACAACCATGAGATAAAGGTAAAGGCTTCTTTCGGATGCTTTGTAGACTTGAATATCACGTTTTCCGTGTCTCCGAGGGATGTCCACCTGCCGTAAGGGCCTGCAGGAACGGGGAATGCGTCCACATCATCGCCGAACTGTTTTATCATGTCATTGGAAGACTTGATGTGGTGCACCACCATGGCCGTCTTTCCGGCTTTGAAGTTGGCTATTATTTCATTGAATCCGTCCATGGGAGCAGTGGGCGGCACCACCTTATACTTTCTGTAAAGGTCCAGGAAAAATTCATTGGCCTTAATGGCACTAGGAGTTGTAAGGGTGCTGTTGCCCTTATCGTCAAAGAACTGGTTTCCCGGCACATATGCCATTATGAAACTTGCCCATGGTTCATGACCTCCGCGGGCTCCTCTCATGCCGAAACCGTACTGGTCGATCTTTCCGTCTCCATTGGTATCTACTGTCAATTTCCTGGCCACTTCCAAAAATTCATCCCAGGTCTGGGGCACCTTTACACCGGCCTTTTCAAACATGCTGGGCCTGTAGTACATATACAGCACCTGCAGTTCCCACGGCATTACGTAGTGCTTGCCGTCTTTGTACTGCATGACGTCCCACAGATTATCCACAACATCTGATTTGCCCGGCCAGTCTTTCAGATAATCATCCAGGGGAAGCAGCGCATCCTGTTCGATAAATTCCGGCTGCCAGGTCAGCTTAAAAGACGACGTGTCAGGGGCGCTGCCACCGGTTACACTGCCCAGCAGCTTTGTGTGGAAGTCGTTCCATCCTATTACTTCCACGTCAACGTGGATGTTAGGATGGGTGTCGTTAAATTCCTTAACCAGCTGGGCAAAGGTTGGATCGTTTGGATTGTCCAGCCATACCCAGTGCTTCAGGTTGACCACTTCATTCTCACCGCTTTGATCTGAGGACTTGGATGTATCGCCTGAACCGCCGCATCCCGTTAGCAGAGTCATTATTAGTACAAAAGCAACTGTCAGGGAAATAAATTTTTTATACCACATAAGCAATCCTCCTATTTTTTTAAATTTTAATTGCTTTCTACCACCCTATGTCTTTCAACGTTTCTTTCAAGTGAAGTCTCATCTGTTTTTCAGCTTCTGCCTTGTTGTGGTTCTTAATGGCCTCAAATATTCTCTCATGGCTCAGCAAGGCTTTCTCCGCACTTCCAGGGACATTGATGGTTTCATAATAGCCCTTTGTAATTGACTCGATTATTATAGGGACTATTCTTTCTATGATTGGATTCTTTGAGACCTTTGCTATGATGCTGTGAAATTCAATATCCACGTCTTTATGCACTTGCCTGCTCGATATCACCCCCCTCATCTTCTCCAGCACTTCGGAAAACCTGACCAGGTCGTCAGGTTGAGCTCTCTGCGCCGCCAGCGCCGCCACCTTGGGCTCTATGATCAACCTCGTCTCAAATAGCGAATACAGCAAATTTTTGTCTTCAATAAACCCAACACCTAGTGGATCATTGATTAAACCGGGTTTTTCGCTGACAAATGTACCTTTTCCTCTTACGATTTTAACGATGTTGTTTGATGCCAGGAGCTTTACGGCTTCTCTTACGGTTGACCTGCTAACATTCATGAGTTTCGACAATTCATTCTCGTTGGGCAGTTTGCTGCCTGCAATGAATTTTTTTTCAACAATCATCTTTTTTATGGCATTAGCTACTTCATAGGACAAGTTATTTCTGTAATTTTCTTTCTCAAGCATTTTTCAGCACCTCATCTTACGTCATACGTCAGACATCTGATGTCATTAATATAGTAATTTTAATTCTACACAAAATTTAAAAGTCCTTCTTACTTAAATAAACTTACATTCAATAAATTATTTTCCATACTTGTTGCAACCTTTAATTTTAGCCTTCTTCACAGACTCTTGTGCAAAATATAGATTATTTAATTCACTTTTCGTAATTTTGTCAATTAGAAACAAAGGCTAATCAGTCCTATAATATAAGCTAAGCGGGACAAGCTTGATGTATAAGAGGAACCCTTGGCAGCAGGAGAACCATCAACACTATAAAACAGGCGTTTAAGGCTTTTTGGTAGGGGCAAGTCGGTAAAAAGTCGACGGGGCCAGAACCTTATAGTCATAATGATATGCAAATTAACAAGGAGGAAAACGCATGGCAACTGTTGTATTAAAGAACATAAATAAGATATATCCAGGAGGTTTTAAGGCTGTCAGCGACTTCAATCTGGAGATCGCCGACAAAGAATTTATCGTATTGGTGGGGCCTTCAGGCTGCGGCAAATCTACAACCCTCAGGATGGTAGCAGGCCTTGAAGAGATTTCTTCTGGCGAGCTTTACATCGACGGCAAATTGATGAATGACGTGCCTCCCAAAGACAGGGATATTGCCATGGTATTCCAGAACTACGCTCTTTATCCTCACATGAACGTGTATGACAACATGGCTTTTGGACTGAAATTAAGAAAAACCCCAAAGAACGAGATCGACCGCCGGGTAAAAGAAGCCGCCAGGATTTTAGGAATCGAAGAACTTTTAAACAGAAAACCAAAAGCTCTTTCGGGAGGCCAGAGGCAACGTGTGGCTCTGGGGAGGGCCATTGTCCGCGAGCCGAAGGTATTTTTGATGGATGAGCCTTTATCCAATCTTGACGCGAAGCTAAGAGTACAGATGAGGACGGAACTTTCCAAGCTTCATAAACGCCTTCAAACTACCTTTATATATGTAACTCACGATCAGACCGAAGCTATGACCATGGGTGACAGGATAGTCGTCATGAAAGACGGAATTATTCAACAGGTGGATACACCGAAAAAGATTTATGACTACCCGGCCAACATTTTTGTCGCGGGATTCATTGGCAGCCCACAAATGAACTTTTTGCAGGGAATTTTATCAGTTGAAGATGGTAGGCTTTATATAATTTTTGACAACGATAGGCTTTTAATACCAGAGAGAATAAGCAAAAAGATAGATCCCACTTATATAGGGAAAGAAATCGTCATGGGTATACGGCCTGAGGACATCCATGAAAATCCGTCTCTTCTTGATTACCCACCAGAATGCTGCTTCGAAGTATATGTGGATGTGGTAGAACTAATGGGATCGGAGACTTTTCTTTACCTTACATTCGGAAAAAACACCCTAACGGTCCGGGTAGACCCAAGCAGCAAAGCAAAGCCCGGCGACAAAATAAAGGTAGGCTTCGACATGAACAAATTGCACCTATTTGATAAAGCAACCGAAAAGAGGCTATTTATCGATTGATTAAATATCAAAAAGCAACTACTTTATTATTGCGGTTAAAATAGGGTATTATATTTCTGGGGGTAAAAATGCAAAGATTAATCTCAAATATTCTGGTAGAAATAAAACCGAAACTAAGAACACCTTTTATGCTTATAGACAGAAAAGGGGATAAGATTTTTGGCGATGACGTAAAAGGAAATGTAAAAAAAGCCAAGGTAAGGCTTTGCGGTGCAGAATACATGCTGTTGGCAGAACTTACACCCCGGCAGATGAACGATTTTTGCCTGCTGCTGGAGGAATATATTAACGGCAGATTCAATGATATGCTTAAAGCCTTTGTCCAGGGAAAGGAAACTACCTTAGAAGAGTTTCCTTTCCCTTGTGGCTTATTGCTTTTAAAGAGCGAACTTTTAGAAAAAATTGAGCCTTTTATCAACAGCCTTTTTAATGAAGTATTCATCTTAAATCTAAAAGAAATACTGCTGGTTATATTGCCTGTTGGAGATCTCCAAGAATTAAAGGAAACCTCTATAGCTTTATATCAAACCATAAATGAGGAAATTTCTTCAAAAGTGACCATAAGTATAGGCGGAATTGCAAGGTCTCAAAATGAACTGGCAAAAATTTTCAGTGATGCTCAAAAGGCTTTGAAATTTTCTCCTATGATAAAATCCCACGTCCTATACTACCCGGAAATGACCATGGAAAAGCTGTTTTCTTCAATTCCGGCAAAAAAACGCCAGGAATTTGCCCACGAGATCGGCGAAAAGCTGAAAAAACTTGACACAGAAACCTTTGATACGATCCGTGTGGTTCTAGAATGCAACCTCAATATGTCAGAAGCTGCTCGAAGACTTTATATACATCGCAATACCCTTATGTACAGGCTGGAAAAAATCGCTTCAATTACCGGTCTTGACCTTAGAAACTTTAAAGATGCAATAATTTTGGAAATTTACTTTTTATTGCTGGGACTTGTCGATAGTGATACGGTTTATATCTAACTACTCAAATCCCGGTATACCCAGGTAGCTACAAAGGTAGCCAACACCCCCGCAGCCAATTTGCCCATAATTATAACAGCCGCTATATCGCTCATTTATGATACAATGTATCGTATCATTTATTACCTTAAATGCAATTTTGGAATATACCTTTTACTTATACTTCACCAGTCATTATAATGCTTCTTTTATGCGGCTTATAAATTCACATACATCGCTCAGCATCCGGCGCCTGTCTTTGCCCTGCTCGATAAGCCTTACAATGGCGCTGCCCACAATCACCCCTTCGCAGTAATCCCTGAATCTTTTCGCCATGTCGGGGCCGGAGATCCCGAAACCGAGAGCCCGGGGAAGGGCCGTATAGCGTGACACCTCTTCCATATAGGCCTTGATGTCCGTCTCTATTTCTTCCCGCACACCGGTCACCCCTTTTGTAGAAATGCAGTAAACAAACCCCCCGGCGCCTTCCACAATATTTTTGATGCGCTCATGGGAGGTGGGAGCCACCAGGGGTATCAAATGCATGCCGCGTGATGAGACAATATCCGCCATCTCGCGACGCTCCTCCACGGGCAGGTCGGGTATTATCAGCCCGTCCACCCCCGCTTCCCGGGCCTCGCCTGTAAATCTTTCGGGGCCATATCTAAACACAGAGTTATAATATACGAGGTACACCAGAGGAATGTCACTGGTTTTCCTCACGGATCTTACTATATCCATTATGCGGGCGATTTTTATACCCGCCTTCAGGGCCCTGGCCGAAGCCCTCTGGATGACCGGCCCGTCGGCAAGGGGGTCTGAATAGGGGATTCCCAGCTCCACTATGTCGGCCCCGGCCCTTTCCATTGCAACTACCAGTTCGCCGGTGGTTTCCGGGTCCGGGTCACCGGCGGTTATAAAGGTTATAAGCGCCTTTTGCCCTGTCTTTTGCAGACTGTACAATCTTTCATCTATCCTGTTCACAGCCTCACCCCCATTAAACCGGCTATTGTTTCGACATCCTTGTCTCCCCTGCCTGAAAGGTTTACCACTATAATATCATCCTCGGAAAGCTTCGGTGCCAGTTTCATGGCATAAGCCACGGCATGGGCGCTTTCAAGGGCGGGTATGATGCCCTCCGTCTTCGTAAGGGTTATAAAGGCATTCACCGCTTCCTCATCGGTGGCGTAAACGTATTCGGCCCTTCCGGTTTCTTTTAAAAACGCGTGCTCCGGCCCCGCGCCGGGATAGTCCAGGCCTGCGGATATGGAGTAGACCGGCATTATCTGGCCCTCGTCGTCCTGCAGCACGTATGTCTTCATGCCGTGAAGCACTCCTATGCTGCCTCTTGTGAGCTTTGCCGCATGTTGGCCGCTGTCAAGTCCCATGCCCCCCGCCTCGACTCCCACCAGCTTTACGCTTTTATCTTCATAAAAGGGGTAAAAAATTCCCATGGAATTGCTCCCTCCGCCGACGCAGGCGATGATGTAATCCGGAAGCCTGCCGGTCTTTTCCATGATCTGGGCTCTGGTCTCATCGCCTATAACCCTCTGGAAGTCCCTGACCATGGTGGGGTAGGGGTGAGGCCCCACCACCGACCCCATCACGTAAAAGGTGTCGTCCACATGGGCCACCCAGTGCCTCATGGCTTCGTTTACCGCGTCCTTTAGGGTGCCGGTTCCCTGGTCTACACTGGTCACCCTGGCCCCTAAGAGCTTCATCCTGAAGACATTCAGAGCCTGCCGCCTGACATCCTCCTTCCCCATGAATATCTCGCACTCCATCCCGAACATGGCCGCCGCTGTAGCCGTGGCCACACCGTGCTGTCCGGCCCCGGTTTCAGCTATCACCCTGCGCTTGCCCATGCGCTTTGCCAAAAGGACCTGCCCCAGGACGTTGTTTATTTTATGCGCCCCGGTGTGGTTGAGGTCCTCACGCTTCAAGTAAATCCTGGCGCCGCAAAGCTTTTTTGTGAGGTTTTCGGCAAAGTAAAGAGGTGTGGGCCTGCCGGCGTATTCTCTCAAATAATACCTGTACTCCTCCATGAATTTTTCGTCGGCTACGGCCGTATTAAACTCTTTCTCCAGTTCCGCAAGGGCGTTCATCACGGTTTCCGGTACATATTGCCCGCCGAATATGCCGAATCTGCCCGGCACATCTTTCATAAACTCCTCACCCTTTCCACAAATTTTTTCATCTTTTCAAAGTCTTTATAGCCGCCGGTCTCAACACCGGTGCTCACATCCACGGCATAGGGCTTTACTTTCAGGATGGCCTCCCCCACATTGCCGGCGTCAAGGCCGCCGGCCAGGATTACCGGCTGCCTGAGCCGGACGCCTTCCAGCAAGGCCGGGTCAAACCTCGATCCGGTTCCGCCGTAAAGCCCTTTTACCGAAGAATCCAGTAAAATTCCATCCACTTCGTAATCTTCCGCGGCTTTTAAACTATCCGCACCTTCGACCCTGATGGCCTTCCAGACTGAAACCCTCCCGTAACCTCTGACACTCTCCGGCGGTTCGTCGCCGTGAAGCTGTATCACATCCAGGCCCAATTCTTCACAGGCTTTCATTATCACATCCGGCCTCTCATTAACGAACACTCCCACCTTTTTTATGTCCTTATCCAGGGCCGCGACGAGCCTTCCGGCTTCTTCAAAGCTTATGCGCCTCCTGCTTGGGGCGAAGACAAACCCCGCGTAGTCCACCTTCAACCTGTTCACATATTCGATGTCCTGCGGCCGCCTCAGGCCGCAAATCTTAACCTTCACCATGGCCACCATCCCTCCCCGGCCTTATCTATCATGCTTCTTTAAAGGCCGCCAGATCCCGGCATACATCCTTTGATTTCATGAGGGCCTCCCCCACCAGAATGCCGTCCACGCCTACGGATTTGAGATAACGCACATCATTCGCCGTTTTTATGCCGCTTTCTGCAATTTTTATTATGCCTTCAGGAATCCTGCCGATGAGCCTCTCGCAGGTCTTGAGATCTACACTGAAATCTTTCAGGTTCCTGTTGTTTATGCCGATGATGCGGGCCCCGGCGTCCAGGGCCGCATCCAGCTCCTTTTCATCATGGACCTCCACAAGGCAGTCAAGCCCCAGGGACCGTGCTTTTTTATAAAAATAACCGATGTTTTCGCCGAGGACCGCCACGATGAGCAAAAGGGCGTCGGCTCCCAGGGCTTTCGCCTGGTAAATCTGGTATTCGTGGATGATAAAATCCTTTCTCAGCACGGGGCAGGAGGTTATATCTCTTACGATTTTGAGGAAGCTGTCGTCACCCAGAAAAAACTTTTTTTCCGTCAGCACCGATATGGCGTCCGCGCCGCCCCTTTCGTAGCAAGCCGCCGTGAAGGCCGGATCAAGGTCCGGCTTTATGACTCCTCTTGAAGGAGAAGCCTTTTTTATCTCGGCGATGATTTTAATCCCTTTTTTCCCCGTCAAAGCTTTCTCCAGGCTCCTAGGGAGACCCATGTCTTTGATTTCATCCTCCAGGACTGACAAAGGCTTTTTTTCCATTTCATCTTTTAGCTGTCGTTCTTTGAAGGCAACGATTTCATCCAAAATCATACGGCCGCCCTGCTTTCTCTTATAAACTCATTCAATTTTTCATAGGCGGCCCCCGAGTCTATCAGATTCTGAGCCATCTGTACGCCTTCCTTGAGGTCCTCCGCAACTTCGCCCACATATAGGGCCGCGGCGCTGTTCAACACCACCACATCCCTCTGCGGGCCCTTCTTGCCCTGCAGCACATCCAAAATTATCCTTGCATTGTAGCTGCTGTCCCCTCCGGCTATTTCCTCAAGTTTTGCCAGGGGAATGCCGAAGTCCCGGGGGTTTATGGTATAATTTTTAATCATGCCGTCTTTTACTTCACTCACTATGGTCTCCCTGGTGGTGGTTATTTCATCGAGGCCGTCGCGCCCGTGGACCACCATGGCCCTTTTGACTCCGAGTTTCAGCAGCACCCGGGCCAGGGGCCTTGTGAGGATTCCGTCATACACGCCCAGGACCTGGCCCCGGACGGAGGCCGGGTTGGTCAGCGGCCCCAAAATATTGAAGACGGTCCTGGTACCCAGCTCTTTCCGGGGACCGGCCACGTTTTTCATGGCGGAGTGATAAAGGGGGGCGAACAGGAATGTAATTCCCACCTTTTCAATACACCTTCCGGCATCTTCCGGCTCTAAATCTATCTTTGCCCCCAGGGCTTCAAGGACATCGGCGCTGCCGCTCTTGCTGGATACGGCTTTATTGCCGTGTTTTGCCACCTTCACTCCCCCGGCGGCGGCCACAAACGCCACGGCGGTGGATATATTGAAGGTTTTGCCGCCGTCTCCGCCCGTGCCGCATGTATCTATGGCGAAACCCTCGACATCCACCTTCCTGGCCCTGGACCTCATGGACCTGGCAAATCCCGTGATTTCCTCCACTTTTTCCCCTTTCATCCTCATCCCAACCAGAAAACCGCCTATCTGAGACGGAGCGGCCTTGCCGTCCATGATATGGTCCATGGCCTCCCGGGCTTCGTCCTCGCTTAAATCCTCTCTCATGATGACTTTTTTTATAATCTCATGAAACATATTCATCACCCTCCAGAAAATTTTTTAAAATGGATTTCCCATCTTCCGTGAGTATTGACTCGGGATGAAATTGAACCCCGTAAACCGGAAATTTTTTATGGCGAATGCCCATTATGACACCTCCGGCGGTCACTGCCGTCACCTCCAGTTCATCGGGAAGGGTGCCGCCCTTTATGACCAGCGAGTGATACCTCATGGCCGTAATGGGATTTTTTATTCCTCTAAAGATCCCCCGGCCGTTGTGGCACACCCGTGATGTCTTGCCGTGGAAGATCTTTTCGGCGCCGGTGACCTCTGCCCCATAGGCCACGCCTATGGCCTGGTGCCCCAGGCATATGCCGAGGATCGGAATCCTGCCTTCGTTTTTCCTGATAAGATCCACGCATATGCCGGCATCTTCCGGCCTACCCGGTCCCGGAGAAAGGATTATCCTGCGGGCCCCCGAATTCATCACACCCTCCACGTCAATCTCATCGTTTCTGACCACCTCCACTTCGGGGTAAAGCTCCCCCGCATACTGATACAGGTTGTATGTAAAGGAATCATAGTTGTCTATTATCAGAATCATCCCAGCACCTCCTTTAAAGCCGCCGCTTTATTTAAAACCTCCCGGTATTCTTTTTCGGGCACCGAGTCGCAAACTATGCCCGCTCCAGACTGGATGTAAGCCATGCCGTCCTTGAAAATGACGGTCCTTATGGCGATGCAGAAATCCATGTTTCCCCTAAAGCCAAAATAGCCCACCGCCCCGGCATATATCCCACGCCTTTTTTCTTCCAGCTCATCGATTATTTCCATGGCCCGTATCTTGGGGGCTCCGGATACGGTCCCGGCCGGCAGGCAGGCCAGAAGGGCGTCGATACAAGTTTTACCCTGTTTTAACCTGCCGCTCACCGTCGACACGATATGCATGACGTGAGAGTACATATCGACTTCCATGAAGCGTTCCACTTTCACGCTGCCGAACTCGCTCACCTTCCCCAGATCATTTCTGCCCAGATCTACGAGCATGACGTGTTCGGCCCTCTCTTTTTCGTCGGCCAGGAGTTCCTTTTTTAACTTTTCTCTTCCTCCGGCGTCTTTCCTCTGGGCCTGGTGCCCGCGATGGGATTTGTGGTGACGATGCCGTCTTTCACGGCCACCAGGCTTTCGGGAGAAGAGCCCACCAGCTGGAAATCCCCGAAGTCCATATAAAAAAGATACGGCGAGGGGTTGAGGGCCCTGAGCCTCCTGTAAGCTTCAAACGGTTCTACTTTTGCGGCAGCCGCCATTCTCTCGGACAGCACCACCTGAAATATGTCGCCGGCTTTGATGTATTCAACGGCCTTTCTCACTTTTTCGCAGAAGGAATTTTCGTTGCAACTTGCTTGAAATTCGGGAATCGAATTTCGGACCGTCGCCAGGGGGTGCAAATCCTTTTTCCTCAAGACGGTTTTCTTCAGTTCATAAAGTCTTTCGACTATGTATTCATATTCGGTTTCTTCATCGGGCACGGCATTGTACACCACGTAAAGGTTGTGGTAAAAATGGTCGTAGATTATAACTTCCTTATAAAACATCAGGAAACATTCCGGCAGATGCAGTTCATCGGGATTGTCATCGGGAAGTTTTTCATAGAGCCTTATCACATCATAACCCACATACCCCACGGCGCCGCCCGTGAAGGCGGGCAAATCTGCAAAAAGCCCGGGCAGTGCGCTGTCGTAGCCGTATCTTTTAAAATAATCTCCCACGATATCCAGCACCCTGCCGTTTTCGGTCTTCACCCCGCCCTTTGAAACTGTCACAACCCAGTCCCCGTAACTTTTTACGGCCATATGCGGGCTTGCTCCTAGAAAGGAGTATCTTCCCCAGTTTTTCCCGCATTCGGCGCTCTCCAGCAGGAACTTATGCCGGCCGTCCAGATTGTAAAAAAGCTCAATGGGAGTAAATTCGTCGGCATTTACCCTCAACACGACCGGAACCGCACGGTCCTTCCTCATTAGCTCAAACCCGCGTTTATCGGGAAACACCATACACAACCACCCCTTTTTTTGCTATAAAAAAAACACCCCGCCCTTTTGGGGCGAAGTGTGCCGCGGTGCCACCCAATTTTGACCTTGCGTAAAAGATGGTATCAAAAAAGGCACTTCTCCCTTAGGAAAAAGTGCCTTTTATGAGCTCAGCCACCTAAAGCAAAGCCATCTCGTTCCGGGTACGGAATGCAGGAGCATTCGATACCCTGTCCTTTTAACGGCGGACTTTCCGTCTCCTGCTACTTTTAGTTCGCATGGCTTCTCCCGGGCCCATTCAACGGCAACCGCGGCACCGGTCTTCCACCGCCACCGGCTCGCTTTGGCCTGAATCGCCGCCTACTCTTCCCGTTCATCGAATTTTCTTTCTTTACTTGTTGTTTTTTATAATACACCCAAAGCTCTGATATGTCAATAGCCTTTTACCTTTGTCAATCTTCTTCAATCATGACTTTTAGATTCACTTTTTATTATTTTAGAAAATAGTTCATCTATCATTTTCAGTTCATTGGAAATGATTATTCGCACTTTTTTTCTAAGGTCGCCCACACTTTTTTTGTCCACGTCTTCAATGCTTTTGAGCCATTTTAATACTTTTCCATTGCATTCCAAGCCAAGGTCGGATAATCGTTTGTGGAGTTGATCCGATTCATTGAATTTGGGAATAGGTGCCACATCGAATATCTTTTTATGGACATTGGGATGATTTTTTTGGGACTTTTTTCTCAACGGTCCCAGGAGGTCGTCAATTATAGACGAATTTAAGCATGCGCACAGATAATATGCTTCTTTAACATCGTCCGTCTCGTAATAATAAAATGCACTTTCCACAATAAAACCGTTAACGGAAACCCCAAATAGATGGGTTGCCCGGCGCAATATTCCATCCGTGTCGACAACACAGGCAACACTGACACGCTGAAAATTGGGATAAATTACTTTGTATTTCTTTAATGGATTTTGTGCGGTTAATTTTTTTTGGTAGTCGATCCATTCAAATATGCTCGTATTATTTTTTGTTTTTTTTGATCGCAGCTTGAACCAATTGAAATCGGCCTGTTTTATCCATTCCGCCAGCTTAAAACATCCCTTTTCATTCGCAGAATCAATATCGACAATTTGATAGCCATTGTTCACGGGTTCTATGGGAAGAACTATCATCTGTATATTTCTGTATGCAAAGGGAATTACATCATCACCGAGTAAAGTGCAGTAAAGAAAAGGCGACTCGATATTTCCCCTTATCTCTATATCTTTATAGTCTCGAACAGGCCCGCTTTTACTCGGCGTAAAAGTAATTACCGGCGGACAGTTTAAATCAAAGCCCAAGGGAGACCGGTTTAACTTTACAAACCAAAATGAACGCGGCACAATTGTCGCTCCTTGTTTGAATCTCGACCTGTAATAACTGACTGCATTTTCCGTGGTGCCCCTGCCGGAGGCCCAGAATGACCTTTTTCCTCGTATATGGAGATAATAACCTGTCCTGGTAACTTTCAGTTGTTTTTCGGCTTCCGGTAAACCTGCATTTTTACATTCCAGATTGCCCTGTAATATAATTCCATCAACCGGATAATTCATCGCAGAATCCTTGCTTTTTCTTGCCATAACTACGCAAGAAGGAACATTAAACAGCGGTGTTACATTTTCACAATCCCAAATTTCCTCCCACAACAAATTATCCTGATAATCAGCTTTTAGCTTAAATATACGCCTTCGCAAACCGTCATGCTGGTCGGCATAAAATATACTCTTGGGGAAAACAAAAGCAATCACGCCGCCACTTTTCAGGTATAGATCCGCTGTGCGAACCAGAAACAGAGCGGCCATTTCAAGATGGGTAACAAGCTCGCTGCGCCCCGACAGCAATTCATATTCGTGTAGAATTTGTTTTTTCAGAAAATCCTGATATGGCTTGTTTAAAAATCGAAGGGCAATCCACGGCGGATTTCCTACAACGCAATCAAACTTGTTCCTCCAAAACAGGGGTTTAAAAATGTTTTTCAGCATATATGCCCAGATACTGTCCCGTTCTGCATTCAAAAATTCCATCAATGTTCCGGATAACTCATACAATGATTCAACAATAGATTGATCGTTTACATGCGGAAATTTCCGTGCTGAAAGCAGGTTTTTGAATGATTCCATAGAAAGGGATCCGTTATTCTGCTTGTTCTTTTCGGCAAACTCCCCGGCTAGATTAACCGCCCGGTCGTAGTCATAAATGTGCTGCAGAAGAGCCTCGGGAATTTTCACTTTACGATTTTCAAGCTGTACGCAGTAATATGTCGATTCCCTTTCAACATCGCTCTCGGGAAGTAAAATTGTATCGGCCAGATAGACGGGTATAGCGACATTCCCGGCGCTCCTCTTTTTCAACAATTCTCCCAGAGCCATTATATAATTGGTCTTTGCAATCATTACCGCCAGCGGATGTACATCAGCGCCTGTAACCGACTTTAAGATATGGGTTAGAGTATCACTGCTATTTCCCAAACGTTCACGTTTTTCCTGAATTGCCAGGTACAGAAAGGTTCCGGAGCCGCACGAAGGATCAAACATATCACATCGAGGATTGTCATCCAGAATTTTTTTAATAATCTTATGGGCCAGCCAGTCCGGAGTGTAATATTCTCCAAGATCGTGACGGGTTTCCGGGTCCACCAGTTCTTGATACAACATTTTTAAAACATCTCCGGAAGCTCTGGTCAGGTCATAATTCGTTAAAAGACTAAAAAATTGATTTGCTATTTTTACCGTCACATTCCGGGCTTCTTTGCGTATAAGCCATGCAAAAAAATCCTCTTCAATAAAATTTTCAATTCCCTGGTTTTTAAAAAACTGACCGCTCAGAATCTCGTAAATATGGTCTGCACCGTCAGTTAAAGACGCATGTTCCGCGAGTCTCATCCATGCCATAAGTTTTGCCAGTGTTGCCAAATAGGTATGGCGAACAAACAATTCATCTCCCGTAACCTTATTGCCATATACGATGCTCAAATACTTCTCCCAATTTTCATAAATCACTTTATACATGCTATGGCATTTTAATTTGTTCCACAGGGCCAGGAGGTTATTAATTATAACATGAAATGCATGACTTTGTACGCCGAAATCTTTTTTAAAGTTCACGCTATCCGGATGGAGCCTGCATTGGCGAAAAAAATAGCGATCAAGGAAAAAGTAAATTTCTGCAGCATTTAGGTCATTCCAGTTGACCCTTTCATTTAAATTTAGCTCGATGTTATCAGGCGTGATGTCGCCTGCCGGTTCTAATAGCGAGGGGGAATAGGTGTAAAAACGTTCACCGTCTGTTGCAATGCATATATACGGTGTTCTTTCATCACTATGTTCCTGGAGCCATAATATGGCCAAATACTTTCGTAATTGTTCTTTGGCCTGCGACAATTTTTTAGGAATGCTTGATTCGAATTCAATTATTATATTGCCATAAAGATTGTCTACTTCACCCTTCAGAACATGGTCTTTTTCTTTTACTTTAATGAAACTTTCAATTCCGCCCACATATGATTCGATAAATGTTGATTTATATCCAAAAAGTTCCTGCAGCAACAATGTGAACATCATGGACCGCGCGGTTTCTTTATGACAGTTATTTATGTTGCTCAAGTAAGTTTTAATTTTGTCGGAAATATCGAAACCGAATTTTGAATGCCCAGGGTGAACATTTTTTGTGAAAGGTTGTTTATCTTTCAACGCAAATCTCCTTTCACCTGGCTTCCTGAATAATAATTACAAAACATGATATGCTGCATTTTTCAAAACCATGAAACATTATGTTAACTTTTATTGTGAATTCGTGCAATTTGGCATTAAAAAAGTCATGGAGTTTCCATGGCAAAACATGGAATTCCATGACTGTTTAATTCCGCAGGCGCAGGGCGTATGCGGCATTTAAAAAATCACCCTGTTCGACTGCCGCCCCGGCCCTTATTTACCTGTCGAAAAGACGCTAAAAAGCCGTGAAATCTGAGCGCCCGTGGCGTGTTTTTAAACAAGCATTTTTTAAAACGACTCCGCTTCTTCACTTCCCGCCCGACTTCCTTTTTTAAAATCACTTCCGGCGGAAACGGCGCACCTCAAGGTGACAGCGGCCAGCACAATCAGACCCCCGGCGATGGCCCATTTGCCGGGGGGTTCGCCCAGCATCAAAAATACCCAGACAGGATTTGCGATGGGCTCGATAACCGGAATCAACACCGCTTCCAGAGCCGACACGGATTTTATGGCTGTGGTATAAAGAATATAGGGCAGGCCCAGCTGCACCGTGCCCAGAAGAATCAATCCTATAAGTCCGTCGGCGGAGGGTGCGGACCGGAACATGAAGGGGAAGCCTATGAGAGCGGTGATAATGTTTCCCAGAAATACCGCCGAAAGCGGCGACCCGTCCTTTTGCAGGCGCATCAGCATCGCCATGGTTGCAAAGGCCATGCCGCTTACTATTGCCAGAATGTTCCCAACCATGCCCTTTGTATCTATATCATCGAAAAAAAACAGCACCATTCCTCCCACCACCGCAACTATTGTTGCCCAGTCCACCGCAGTCACCTTTTCTTTTAAGACGGCAAAACTAAACAGCGCTACATATATGGGCGCCGTATACTGAAGAAGAATGGCGTTGGCTGCTGTGGTGAGCTTGTTGGCGATAACGAACAACAGCACCGTAACCGCATAGGCTGCGGCGCAAAAAAGCTGTTCTCTGGTCCAGGAAAACTTCGTCCCGCGCAGCACCGGCCAGATGACAGCTGCCCCGATGGCGCTCCTGGCCCCGGCTATGGCGAGGGGGTTCCACCGGACCCACTTGATGAAAAATCCGCCTGTGCTCCACAGCAGGGCGGCACATATAAGGTATATGATTGCTCTCATTCTTGGCGGATTTTGGTGTTCCCAAAAGCCCATGTTTACTCCCTTCAATCTAAATAACCGTGTCTGTCATAATTTTCCATAACTCTATACATCAGTCATTTATCACAGTTAAATCACTCATATAGCTTTAATTCTTTTATGACATCGGCAATATTATAAAAATCCATGTCGTCGTGCAACAACAATAGATCATTTTCTATGGCCGTTTGGGCAATCAAAAGGTCAATGGTACTTCGCACCGTTATCCCTGCTTTCCTGCATCTAAAATACATTTTCGCCGCCTCTTCATAAGACTTTTTCCCGTGGCGCAACTCATAAAATCTTTGTGTATCAAGATACTCTTTTAATTTATTAAAATCCTTCTCTGACGCGGTGCCCTGCAGCAACTCCTGATAAATAAAATTATTGATACCAAAAGGGATATTGTTAGAAAGGATATACTGGAATTTTTCCGTGGAATTATTGTTGACTCCTTTAAAATATGAAATGAGGACCGAGGTATCTACAAGGACCACTTAAACACCTTCCCTCATTTTTTTGTGATCATAATCTTCTCTAAAAGCTATCTTACCTTTCAGCTCCATCAAGTTTTTCCGTTTATGATTCTCTATAAATTCTTTTAATGCAGTATTTACGAGTTCTTTTTTTGTTTTGACCTTTAAATATTTAAAAGCCTCATGGAGCAATTTTTCATCAATGTCGATATTTGTGCGCATAGCCATACACCTCCGTATGTGTATTTTAACATACAAATAGTCAATATACAATATTACAACTTATGCCTTGCCATGATGTATTCGTCCGCATATTCACCGTTTCTGATGAAAGATATAAGTTCATTATAGGTCTTTTCATCATTTTCGCCTTATCGGTTTATGTACTGAATTTTTTATGAGCGATGCTCTATAAAAAATAATATTGAGATAATTAATACCGATATGACCCATCTTCAAAAATATATTATTATATTGATTTTTTAAAAATTCTGTTGACATATTCATCGACACAGTGTAGAATAAAATAAACTACATAATGTAGATTAAAAAGGTGATTTTTATGAAAAAATTGCAACGGATATCCGATGCGGAAAAACAGATTATGGAGTACATTTGGAAAGCCGGGCGCCCGGTGACAACTTCGGAAATCATGCGGCATCTACCGGAGGAAAAGGCATGGAAGCAAAATACAGTGGTTACTTTTTTGGCCCGTTTGATGAAAAAAGGGTTACTCAAGGCAACCAGGATGGGAAAAGCCAATTATTACGAGCCTTGTGTGACGGAACAGGAATACCGGGATTTTGAAATAAAACAATTTATTAATGATGTTCATAAAGGCTCCATTTTGGGCTTTATAACTGCGCTGTGTGACAGTGGCGATTTGACGAAGGAAGACATTGAAAGCATTATGAAACGCTTGAAAGAGTAGGTGGCTTATGATGATTAACATTTACATCCAGATCTTTATCATGTCGTTTGTGGCCGGAGGAATATACCTGATTCTGAAACTTTTGAGTGCGGTAACTCTCAAATACTTTACTGCTGCCTGGCATTATTACACCAATATAGCTGTATATATGTTTTTCCTACTGCCGTATCACCGGTGGATGTCATGGCTTGATCTGAGCTTTATAAAGATGCCCGATAAAGGCTTCCAACTGCCATCTATCGCGGGATTAAACCCACTCACCGCTCTAAACCTCGCTGCCGGCGGTATAGCAATACCACGGCAAAAAAGCTATGCAGGAGCATCCGTTTACCCTGAACTTTTGCCCTATCTCCTGATGGCCGGTACTCTGATATTCATGGGTGCAATTCTTGTCCAGAACTATAATCTGAACCGCCGCATTTTCAGAATGTGCCGTTTGACTGATGATATGCAGATTTTGGAGGTACTTTCCAGGTGTAGACAACAAATGGGCATAACAAAACAAATCCCCGTATACATCTCGCCCTGCATAACAACACCCTTTCTGTACGGCATCTTTAAGCCCCGAATTGTCTTGCCGGATATTAAACTTTCTGCGGACGAATTGCAATGCGTTTTTCTTCATGAACTGACCCACTGGAAACGCCGTGATGCATTGTTGAAATATCTGATGCTTTTTATCAACGCGATACATTGGTTCAACCCTATAGCCTATGCGGCAAGATTCGACATTGACCACTTTTGCGAACTTTCCTGTGACGAAAGTGTTGTCAAATCCATGAGCAATCGGGAAAGGAGGCGGTATTGCGAGCTGATGCTGAGTATGCTCTGGAACGTTGCGGACCAGAACGCCAGATTATTTTCCGCATTCAGCGGCAGGCGGAAAAAGCTGGAGAGGAGGGTCGATATAATATTGAAAGATGAAGGCTCAAAGAGCAAAAAATGGGTACGCATGGTTGCAATCGCAATGACACTGGCAATCGTATCATTAGGTGCTATTTCGGCAGGTGCGATGGAGACGTCCGCCCTCGAGAGTAAAAGCAGCAGTAAATCTGTTTTGCCAAAACCAAAAGAAATTTCAAATTATCAATATCAAGTAAATGAATATGGTGAAACATATGGCTCGAACGAGTATGCCGACATCGTAGGAGAGGAACCGGATTTGGTTGCAGCTATAGGTATAGATGGAACACATGGTTATGTGCGGTTCTCGGACCTGGAACCTTTCCCTCCTCCGCGCACACCGGAGGAAGCCGTAGCTCAAAACAATCCTGGTGTAAGAATCATCCCCCTATATGATAAAGACGGTAGAACAGTCATTGGTCAATTTCAAGTTGGACCATGAATACATACCGACGAAAAAAGGTCAAAGAATGGATATGTTTGATAGCTTGAATTTTTCCACAGTAACTTCATATATGGAAAGAAACTAAATATATGATAAGAGTGAGGAGTGGTAAGATGAAAAGGAAATTTCATAAAACTCTAGTTTTGTTTTCCATTGTTTGCATTTTGATATTAGGCATTTCAAGTGTTGTTTTTGCAGCTTATGCAACATCTGATAAAAAAGAAACGACGGTTTATGGATATACTTATATGTACAGTGCTGGCGTTTATACTAACGGCACATACGTATCGGCTGAAACCGCTGTGTCTTGTATTGATCAGAATGTTCCGACAGGATATATGGGCGCAAAAGCTAGACTATATGACTCAGACGCCAATTTGATATTAGAGAGTAGCTGGGAATACAATGATGAAGAACTTGCAGGTTTTAATACGTGGACAAAAACTTATACTACCAGTGGTAATTATTATAGTTTTGGACAAGTCAGATTATACAATGGTGATGGATATAATACGTACTCTACATATAAAAGTCCCATTGTTACTTTGGGCAGCAGTAAATCTTCTTTGTTAAAACCCAGAGACATTTCAAATTATCGCTATCAAGTAAATGAATATGGTGAAACATATGGTTCGAACGCTTATGCCGATATTTTAGGAGAAGAACCGGATTTGGTTGCAGCCATAGGTATAGATGGAACACATGGTTATGTCCGGTCCTCGGACCTGGATTCGCCCTCTCCGCGCACACCGGAGGAAGCGATAGCCCAAAACAATCTTGGTGATAAATTGATACCCCTTTATGATAAAGACGGTAGAACGGTCATTGGTCAATTTAAAATTGTCTCAGGGCGAGTTGGCCAAGTTGAATATTTCACTGATGATAAAAACTAATGGTCAAAGAATTAGATAGAAAATAAAAATATTCAATTAGGTCTAGATTTGAAGCTTATTAGAAGCTTTTGTCAATGGAATTCCCTAATGCCCATATCATGGTCATTTGTTTGGCAAGCCACCGTATTCATTACGGTGGCTTGTTACTTACGAACTTTATTAACCTACAGCCTTCGAAAAACTATATAGAGAGAGGTAATGATTTGAAAAAGGGCACATTAATTTTAGTGATTTCAATCGTATGCGTTTTTACTATTGGTATTATTTCTATAGTTATAGTTAGGAATAATACTCTTTCACCATACGATTTTCTAATGAAAAAAATGGAAAATGACTATGCACGTAAGCCAGCTGAAATGCTTCATCAAGTAAATATAGATGAAGGGGAATATCTCATTTTCTATAAAGATCAAAGAGGAATTGTTGCCTGTGCCATCATTAAAAAAAAAGCTTTTCTCATATAGTTTATTGGGAATCAGTTCGGGAATATGGCCGACGAAGAGTGAAGACCCTGCCGATCTTTTATTCGGCTCATACAAGTACAATATAAGGTAGGGTAAGGTAGGGTATGGATAAGTTGTGGTATCATCAGAAATAGCTCTGCCGCCAAAGTGCTATTTGATGGTAAGGAGGCAACGATTGTAGAAGCTAAAGGTCTGCGGATTTGTTATATTACAGGCAAAGGAGACCCTGACTTGGTTTGGGAACTCCTTGATGCGCAAGGTCAAACTATCTTAAGCTACGGCAAGTAACTGCATTATTCCATCGTTAAAAAAAGAAATCCCATATAGTGGATATATATTTTAGACTATTACCAGATTTTGAGTTAACGGTGGTACGGCTCCCCCCGCATTATCTTGAACCACCGGTAGATCTGCTCTACGAGTATCAGGCGCATGAGCTGGTGGGGGAAGGTGAAGGCCGAAAAGGAAAGCTTCAGGTGGCCCCGGGCCTTTACTTCATCGGAAAGGCCCAGGGAACCGCCTATGATGAAGGTGATATGGGACGTGCCGGAGACCATGAGGCTGCTCATCTTTTGGGCCATCTGCTCGGAGGAATACTGCTCGCCTTCGATGCAAAGGGGTATAACAAAGCTTGAGGGGTTTAACTTTTCCAGGATTCGCTTTCCCTCTTTTTCCAGCACCTGCAATTTTTCCGCATCGCTTAACGTTTCGGGGGCCTTTTCTTCGGCCACTTCCATGATGTCTAAACGGCAGTAAGGTTTGAGGCGCTTTTCATACTCCTTTATGCCGTCTTTTATGTATTTTTCTTTCAGTTTTCCTACAGCCAGTATAATGATATTCAATGATGAATCTCCTTCAATGAAATGCTAGGTATCGGAATCAGCAGACTTTGCCGGTACCATTTATAACATGTCTGCAGATAGCAAGCAATGTGTTATAAGCCGATCCTTCTTACCCCCACCCTGCAGTCGTAAAAGGCTGCGCTCTCGCCCATATCCGTGGTGACCGGGGATGTGAGGAAGTTGGCGCAGGCGCCGCTTGCCATATTCCAGCCCGACTCCACCGCCACCACATCCCGCCGCATCCGGGGCTCCAGCGTGAGTCTCGCCCGGATGGCGCCGCGCTCGTTGTATATCTCCACCGGTTCGCCCTCCTCAAGGCCCAGGGCCGCAGCCTCTTCGGGGTGCATCAGAGCCACGGGGTGGGGATGCAGGGCCTTTATCTTCGAAAGATGCTGGAACTGGGAATGGATGCGGAATCGGGAGTGGGGGGTTATAAAATAATAAGGCAGGTCTTTCAATCCGGAATCAAACGCCGGGGATTCCCCCCGATGACCGATTTTTTTATCCGCCGCACCGCCAGCCTCCCGGGTATCACGGCCGCCTTTAATTCTCTCGTGAGCCGGCGGTATGTAGGCCGCCACCGGGGATTGGCCGTCCGACGCCGCCTTCTTCGAATAAAATTCAAACTTGCCGGAAGGGGTCATAAATTTTTTGTCAGACCATGCCACCGGCGGAATTTTCGGGTTTTTTACCGGGCCTTTTTTGAGGTCATCGAGGCTTACGCCGAACTGCTGCTTTATGGGCTCCGCCGCCCATTTCAGGAGGTTTTCCCGGGATCTTTCCCGAAAATCCTCCAGGCCCAGCCTTTTCGCCAGCTCCAGGAATATCTCATGGTCGGGCCTGCATTCGCCCACGGGTTCGATGATTTTGGGACAGTAAAAAATCCAGGGGCTCCAGGAGTTGAGCTTCAGGTTCTCCTCTTCGAAGAAGCTGGTGCAGGGTAGAACCACGTCAGCTTCTTTTGCAGTGTCGGTCATGAAAAGATCTATAACAACCAGTGTATCTATGGAATTCAGGGCTTTTTTCATGGCGCCGGTGTCGGGGTTCATGTTCATGGGGTTTGAACGGGTGATAAAGGCCACTTTTATGGGGGGATTTTTTGAACTTAATATCTCCCGGGCAAGGTTCGTCCTGTCAAAATACCGCCGCACTTCGGCCAGTTCAGGCCCCGCCACACGGGCTCCTGCCGGCCAGTGCACCTGGTGGCCGTAAGACACTCCCGCTCCGGGCTTTCCGATGTTTCCCGTCACCGCCGCAAGGGCATCGATGGCCCTTACGGCATTTCCCCCGCCCCTGTACCTCTGCAGGCCGTAGCCCAGCAGAGTGGTGACGGGGGTCTCCCTGCCGTAAAACAGCGCCAGAGATTTCATCTGTTCCTCCTCGATGCCTGTGATGTCCCGCACCCTCTCGGGCGTAAAATCCTCCGCAGCCCGGCAGAACTCTTCAAAGCCGTAGGTATATTTTTGTATAAACTTTTTATCGATGAGACCCTGTTTTATAAGATACCGGGCGGCGCCGAGAGCCAGGGCCCCGTCGGTGCCGGGCCTGGGCCTTATCACCAGGTCGGCCATGCCTTCAAGGCCGGTTCTGAGGGGGTTTACCACAGCCATCTTCCCGCCGCGGGAAAGGGCTTTTTTTATGAAGGGTACCGCATGGGAATTGGTGTCCCCCGCATTCCTTCCCCACAGCACGATCCCCCTGGCATTTACCAGGTCCTCCACATCGTTTTGCATAAGTCCGCCGAAGTCGTAGGTCTGGGCGGCTATGCCCCCGCCCCAGCACAATGACCCTGAAACTCTGGTGCTTCCCCCCAGGGCGTTGAAAAATCTCACGTCCATGTTTTTGAGCAGGGCTTCCGAGCCGCTGTCGTAGTTGTGAAATACGGAAAGGGGCCCGTATTTATCGAGGGCTTCGCGGATTTTCAGGACTATATAATCCAGCGCTTCATCCCATGAAACCCTTATGAAATTCCCCCGCCTTTTAATCATGGGGTGCTTCAGTCTCTCCGGGTGATAAACGTATTCCACGTATGAATTGCCTTTGGGGCAGAGAAATCCCGCCGTGGGCGGATGGGCGGGGTCGCCCTGAACTTTTACGATTTTGCCCTTTTCCACATAGACCAGCATGCTGCAGCTGTCCAGACAATCTCTGGGGCACGCGGTGCGGTAAACCTCCATATTCTCCCCTCCCGGCATTACTGATTGATTTATCAGCTACTACCTACGATTTCCATTTTTTATGGAATCCTCATATTCTTATTTGACTTCTTATTTGACGCTGCCAAACGGTCACATTAACCTCCAGAGTAAAGAGTAGAATCCTGCTTCAAGTAAAACTGAAGCGATTAATGTGGACCACCGTATTTAATACAGTCCCAGTATACCACATTTGATCCTTCTGGAGAAAGTCATTTTAGGTGCTATCAGAAAATAAAAGCCTTCCTAATATTATTTTCGGGAAGGCTCCACATTATAATCGCAAAGATGGCCTCATAAAACCCCGGATGGGAAGAGATATTTACTCACAGTTATTCAACCACTCTAATCTCCGCTGCCCTGGCCTGAACGGGATAAGAATAGTTTACCGCTCCTTCAAACCTCACTTCCACTTTCAAACCCTCTTTTAAGTCAGCGGCAGGCAGGGGTTCGCCCGTGGAAGCCTTATAAATCTTTGTGGCACTGTCAATTACCACTTCTGCCCTGTCATAGGAAGTATCGTATTCTTTGTGCCCTTCAATCATACCCGTTATTTTGCCGTCTTTTTTTTCCAGTTTTACAATTTTGCCTCTAATATCCACTTTCCCGATGGAAGAAACAAAAAAGTTTTCATCATATTTTTTCACAGTGATATAATTTTCACCTGTGGAACTGCCCGCAGAAGTCATCCATAAAATATCCACCCTGTACCTGTAGCTCCCATCATCGCTTTTACCCAGATCGGTTATTTTGTAACTATCCACCCACGGGCTTGATACTCCCGTAACCCAGTTCATTTCCGCAAAGTAGGAGTACATGGCTTTTTTGAGTTCCGGGGACAGGACGGCATACTGTACAGCACCGCTTCTACTTTTTACTCCTTCAGCCCATGTGGTGACAGCTTCCAGGGGGGCTTTCGGGGCCAGGGCCCGCTCCAATTGCGCTATTCTAAACTCTTGAGATTTATCTTCATTGGAATCTATTTTGACTGTATTGTTTTCCCCGTCCCATGATATTCTGGCGCCCAGAGCTTCCGAAATCACCCTGATGGGCACCAGGACCCTGCCATTCACGTTTTCGGGCGGCACATCGGTTTTTAATTCTCGGCCGTTTAAAACCAGCTTAACCGGTGATCCGGCGTAAGCCAATGTGAAAATCCCCGCCGACAGCGCAAACAGCACGATTAATGCAAAAATTTTCTTTTTCATCTGCTCAATACCTCCCGGGCACGATTTTTTTAATGTCTTCTATCATTTAGACGGAAAAATGCAAAAAAAGTTCCGGGGTAAATTATTTTCGAACTTATCAGCAAATTATAATTTCCCATTTCCCTATGAATATGGCAACAATCTTTGATCCGTTTAACAGAATGTTCCATTTTTTAAATATATCAAACGACTACCCTATGGCGCCCGCCCCAAACACAACCTGACGATCCCCCCAAGTTCTATCGATGTGGCAAAAGAACCGTTACCGCCGTCCCCTTGATACAATCAATGTCGCGCAAGGACAGCAGCGCCCGTTATATGCCTTCCGTTTCGCAATATTTCTACAGGGTATCTTTTATCTATGTGTTCTGAGAACCGTCACCGTGACACATAATTCTTCAGCAATATAGTCTTCTCCTGCCGCATTCCTCTGCGCAATATTTCGACGGTGTATTTCCTGCCTATATCAAGATTATACATTACCTGGCGAAGTTTGGCCATGGAGTCTACCCCGACTCCGGCAAATTTTGTTATGACATCTCCCCTCCTTATGCCCGCCTTGTCCGCCGGACTATCCTTTGCCACATCCGCCACATATATGCCGCTGTCCACATTTACCCTCACGTTCATGAGCTTTGCCATGTCCCTGTCAATACCGTCGATGCCCAGGTAGGGTTTGTCGAACCTTCCCTTTTCCAGGATGCTGTTTACTATGGGCTTTGCAATATTTATGGGGATGGCGAACCCTATGGCTTCCGCCTGAGAGGCTTTAATGGTATTAATACCTATTATCTCGCCTCTGCCGTTTACCAGAGGGCCGCCGCTGTTGCCGGGGTTTATGGAGGCGTCGGTCTGGATTAAGTCCTGCATCAGCACTTCACCCCGGCGGTCCCTTACCATCACCATGCGGTTGAGAGCGCTGATGATTCCCGCTGTAACGGTCCTCTGCAGTGTGAGCCCCAGAGGATTGCCTATGGCCACAGCCAGGTCTCCCACCACCACCCGGTCGGAATCCCCCAACCTTGCGGCCACCAGGTTCTGGGCATTTATTTTAATCACGGCCAGGTCCAGGGCGGAGTCGGTATAAAGTCTTTTCGCCTTATACTTCCTTCCGTCATAAAGGAAGACCGTTATTTCATCAGCATCGCCCACCACATGGTCATTGGTGATTATATATCCCCCGGGATTGACGATGACTCCCGATCCCACGGCTTCAGTCCTGATGGGCCGGTAAAAAAAGTCATAATCGACGCTGACCGTGGCTATACCCACCACCGCCGGGGTCACCTCCCGGGCGATGGCGGGAATGGTCTGTTCCTGGTTCTGGACCACTTTCGGAGTCTGGGGGATGGCTTTATCCGCAGCGGGCTGCCTGCCGTACAGCATGGAAGCTGTAATAATGGCAGCCGCCAGCGCTCCTATTAGAGAACAGACGACAGATATCATTATGATCTTCTTAAAATCCAGTAAAAACTTTTTTGAATCCTGTTCATTTTGCATCTTTGACACCTGCCATTTCTGAAAACTTTTTATCAGTATAATTGTCACCTTTTTTATCTTTTTTATCCAGAGAGAATATTATTAAATGCTCCCACAAAAATTCGTAAAGCATCTGTCTAGAGGAAATATTTTGCTTTCCTGTGTTTTTTGAAATAGATAATTCAGATATAATAAGTTTTTTAAGATGGTTGTGACTGCCTGCGATTTACCTTCAGCTAACATTTCTTAATATTAGAAGCAAGATATTAGAAATCTTAATCATAGATTTATAAGAAATAAATGTTGATTCTAGTGTAGAAACCCTACTTTTTTACTTCTTTTCCCGAACCTTGAAAATTTCATAAGGAATGTTTTGGAAA
>NZ_JBJYKD010000013.1:0-72470 GCF_049310025.1 Thermorhabdus hydrogeniformans
TCTCATTACTCTTTTTAACTTCTATATTTAGTTTTCAAGGTCCATGTTTAACTGGAATTTGAATAAGTTTGATTTACCAAATATATTATACGAGGAGGTGAAAGAAATGTTCAAAAAAATTAAACTGAGCTTTTTCACCTCGCTGGCTTCGCTGATCACACTGGTGGCATTTTCAGGCATTAAACCTCAGAGCATGTGGATACTCTATGAACCGGATATCCCTGAATCGCTGAAAAAGTGAAAAATTGAAACGAAAATAAGCTTTGATTCCGCCCATCAGAAAAAGGACCGCTTGATAACCGCATGGCAAATGCGGCAGCCCCCGCCCGAACACCGGAAAGTTTAGCGGGGGCTGTTTTTCTAATTTTTATACTTTTGGCGAATTTTATAATACATGTATTATATATAAAATCACACTGATCAAAAAGGTGATTGTATGGCGCTTTACTTGCGATGGATTAACAGAGAAAGCAGAAAGGTAGAAATGATCGTGGATACATGCTGTGCCAGCAAGCCCAGGTGGGCTGCCGTTACTTTTCAACCGGAAGAAACGGAATCTGCCATGTGCGTCAAATACTACAAAAAACTTCCAAAAGATGCGGAAAAGAGTCCTTCAAAAGAGACTAAAATTCTGGAAAGTCTGGTTCGTGTCTGGCTGGAGACAAATTCCTGTTGAAAATAGCCTGCCGATTTTTACTTCAACAATTAATTTTCACCCCCGCCGCCCCCGGCAAATATTATATACCAGAGAAATGAATTATTCTAAACGCTCCTCATCCCCCCTCTTGTCCCGTCATCCGGCGGGATTTTTGTTTTGATGGATTCGGGGGAATAATATTTTTTGAGGTGATTTTTTTGGGGGAAAAAGTGAGAGGCTATTTGATGATTATAGGAGGGGCCGAGGACAAGGGCGAAGAGTGCGTCATACTAAAAAAGGTGGTGGAGCTTTCGGGGGGAGAGGGGGCCCGCCTTACTGTGATTACCGCCGCGGCGGAAGAACCCCGTGAGGTTGGGGAAACCTATATAAAAATTTTTTCCCGGCTGGGAGTACGGCACGTGGAAGCGCTGAACATTGAGACCAGGCAGCAAGCCTACAGAGGGGACATAGTCGACAGGATATTGAATTCGACGGGCATCTTTTTTACGGGGGGCGACCAGCTGCGAATCACCAGCCTGCTCGGCGGAAGTCCGGTTTACAGCGCCCTTCATGAGGCGTACAAAAACGGGGTGCTTGTTTCCGGCACCAGCGCCGGAGCCTCGGCCATGAGCGACATGATGATAGTGGGGGGCGACGGGGATGCGGCTCCCAGGGGCAATTCCATCAGCATGGCCCCGGGGATGGGACTTCTGGAGGAGGTCGTTATTGACCAGCACTTTGCCCAGCGGGGTCGCATAGGCCGGCTGCTCCTGGCCGTGGCCCAGAACCCGTATATCATCGGTGTGGGCATCGACGAGGACACGGCCATACTGGTGGACCCCGGCGCCGTGTTCACGGTGGTGGGGTCCCAGACGGTGACGGTGGTGGACGGCAGTGCTGTGGATTTTACCAACGTTTCGGAAATTTCTCCGGGCCAGCCTCTGTCGCTGTTCAACGCCAGACTTCACGTGCTTTCTTCAGGCAAGGGGTTTGATTTGAAAAACCGCCGGCCGCTGAACCGCGGATGAGTGGGCGGAAAAAAGTTCAATATTGTAAGGGTCCCGCTGGATCGATGGTTTTGGGGCGTTTATATATAAAGAGCTTTGCTGAAGACACCGCTTAGTTTGAATAGCCCTTCAGGAAATGGAAAGCATATTAAAGAGATGTTCGTGTCAATTTTAAAGGAGGAATATGATGGATATCGTGGAGATTCGGGCTATTGAAGGACCCAATATCTACAGCCCGAAACCGGTCATTAAAATGACCCTTGACGTAAAAGACCTGGAAGACACGCCTACCCGGTGCATAACAGGATTTAATCAAACCCTTCTTCACTACCTGCCCGGCCTGGCCCGTCATCACTGCTGTTTTGACGAGCCGGGGGGATTTTTGCGGCGCCTGGAAGAGGGCACCTATTTTCCGCATGTGATAGAACATGTGGCCATAGAGATTTTAAACGTCACGGGCCAGGATGTAAAATTCGGCAAAGCCAGAAGGAACCGGGGCAGCATGTACGATGTGGTTTTTGGCTACAGAGAAAAGGCCCCGGCCCTCAAAGCGGCGGAAATCTCGGTTCAACTGGTGGACGCCATCCTGAACTCCGAAACCTTTGACTTAAAGTCCAGGCTGGAAAAGCTTGAAAGGGAGACCATCGAGGCAGGTCTGGGTCCCAGCACCGCCGCCATTGCGGAGGAGGTTAAAAGCCGCGGTATCCCGGTGACCCGCATAGGCGACGGCAGCCTTTTGATACTGGGATACGGGGCCGCACAGAAAAGGATACAGGCCACCATGAGCCAGGATACCGGGTGTATTGCGGTGGATGTGGCCTGCGACAAGACGCTCACAAAAAAACTGCTTTCCATGGCGGGGATACCGGTGCCCGGCGGCCTGGTGGTTTACACCGGGGAGGAAGCCGTGGAGGCTGCGGCCCGGATTGGATACCCTGTCGTCATAAAACCCTGTGACGGCAACCAGGGCAAGGGGGTAAGCCTGAATCTTAAGAATCCCCGGGAGGTCCTGGAAGCCTTCAATCTGGCGAGAGAATACTCTTCCAAAATCATAGTGGAAAAGCACATCCACGGCCGCCACTACAGGGTGCTGGTGGTAGGCGGCAAATTTGTCTGCGCCTCCGAGAGAATACCCGCCCACGTGGTGGGCGACGGGGTCCATACTGTAAAAGAACTGGTGGATATTGCGAATATGGACCCCATGAGGGGCGAAGGACACGAAAAACCCCTCACGAAGATAAAACTGGACCCCGTAGTCCATATGGTGCTTGCAAAGCAGGGCCTGTCCCTGGAGGACGTGCCCCGGGAGGGGCAAAGGGTTTTCCTGAGACAAAACGGCAACCTGAGCACAGGCGGCACAGCGGTGGACGTCACCGACCTGGTGTGCCCCGAAAACCGGTTCCTTGCCGAGAGGGCGGCTTCCATCGTGGGCCTTGACATAGCGGGCATAGACATAACCACCGGAGACATAGCCGTCCCCGTGGAGCAAAGCGGCGGCGCGGTAATCGAAGTCAATGCGGCGCCGGGCATCAGGATGCACCTCTATCCTTCTTCGGGCAAGCCCCGGCCGGTGGCCAGGGCCATTGTCGATATGCTCTTTCCGGAAGGTTCACCCAGATTCCCTCTGGTGGCGGTTACAGGTACCAACGGCAAGACCACCACCGTCAGGATGATAAGCCGGATTTTATCCGCCTGGGGCCTTAATGTGGGCATGACGTCCACCGACGGCGTCTATATAGGCGAAAGACGCATAAAGAAGGGCGACTGCAGCGGCCCAGAAAGCGCCAGGATGGTGCTCTTCGACCCCAGGGTGGAGGCGGCGGTGCTGGAGGTGGCCCGGGGCGGCCTTATAAGGGGAGGGCTGGCCTACGAAGAGGCTGACGTCGGCGTCATCACGAATATCACGGGAGACCACCTGGGCCAGGATGGGGTTCACACACTGGAAGACCTCCTGTTTGTAAAGTCCCTGGTGGTGGAACAGGTAAAACCCGGCGGATACGCGGTTTTAAACGCCGGCGACATAATGTCGGTGGAAGCCGGAAAGCGCACGAAGTGTGGAGTCATCTTCTTCAGCGACCGGGAAGACAACCTGGTGCTCCGGAAACACCTGAACTGTGGAGGGCGGGGAGTATACGTCAGGGACGGGGTTGTTTACCTTGCCTGGGAGGGCTGCGAACGACCTCTCCTGAAAGTAAAAGACATTCCCGCCACTCTCAAGGGCATCGCGCGGCACAACGTTCAAAACGCCCTGGCCGCAGCGGCCTGCGCCTGGGCCCTGGACGTGCCGCCGAAGATTATAAGCAGGGCGCTGAGGGAATTTGACTGCAGCGGGGACATTAATCCCGGCCGGATGAACATAATGCGGATGCCGGGTTTTACCGTTATGCTGGATTACGGCCACAACGCCGCGGGTTTTGAGGCCATAATCAACACCGCCAAATCCCTGAAACCCGGCCGCATGGTGGGAGTCATAGCCAGCCCCGGCGACCGGCGGGACGAAGATATTATAGCGCTGGGGCGCATCGCCGGCAGGGGATTCCACCGCCTCATTATAAAAGAAGATGAGGACCTCAGGGGGCGCAATCCCGGCGAAGTGGCGTCACTGCTGTTTACCGGCGCCCTTTCGGCGGGATTGAAAAGGGATAAAATAGAAATTATTTTGAAAGAGGAGGATGCTATCGCATACAGTCTGGAAAACGCCATGGAAGGGGACCTGGTGGTCATTTTCTACGAACACTATGAAAAAGCGCTGGAGGCCATAAAAAAATCGGCGGCCGGGGTCAGGAGGATTTCCGGGGCGGTCATTGTTTAATAATTTTTAGCGGCAGCAGGATTTTAATTTTTTTTGTGAAATATTATAATATATTACGATTTACCTATTTATTTTAGAGGCTGAGGGGGACATGATTTTGCCCAGAATCGACATAGACGCCCCGGCAAAGATAAATTTGACTCTGGATGTGCTGTATAAAAGGCCCGACGGATATCACGAAGTGGAGATGATAATGCAGTCCATTGCATTGAAGGACCATGTAACACTGGAACCGCTGCCTCAAAAGGTCGTAGAAGTGTTCACCGATTGCCCGTGCCTTCCGGCAGGCGAAAACAACCTGGCATACAAAGCCGCAAAGCTCATGATTAGTGAATTTAATCTGGATGCAGGCGTAAAAATAACCATAAATAAGAACATACCGCTGGCCGCGGGTCTGGCCGGAGGCAGCTCCGACGCCGCCGCGGTTATCCTGGGGATGAACGAGCTTTTTGACCTGAAAAAATCCAGACAAGAATTGATGACTTTGGGAAAAAGGATAGGGGCCGATGTGCCTTTTTGCATTCACGGGGGCACGGCCCTGGCCAGGGGTATAGGGGAAAAAGTTGAGGCTTTAAAACCCCTGCCCAAAGTTGCCCTGCTGCTGGTCAAACCGCCGTACTTGGTTTCCACCAGGGAAGTATACAGTCGACTGGATGTAAAAGCCATTAGAAAGCGGCCGGACACCCCCGCCATGGTCAGGACCATTGAAGAAGAAAATATTTACGCCATGGCCGGAGAGCTATGCAACGTGCTGGAAGAGGTGACTTTCTCACTTCACCCGGAGCTTGAAAGTATAAAGGAGGAACTGAAGCGCCACGGGGCTCTGGGGAGTTTGATGTCCGGCAGCGGTCCCACCGTCTTCGGCATATTTGAAAGCGAAAAAGAGGTAAGGCGAGCCCGCGAGAAAGTGAGTTTTAAGGACAGCCTGATCATGGTGTCGGAAGTAAGTTGAGGAGAGGGGGATAAGTTTGAACCGGAGATTTTCAAGTATCAAACTGGATAACTACAAGCCTCTCAGGGAAGTGGTGTTTGAAGCTTTGAGACAGGCCATTATCAGCGGGGAACTCAAGCCCGGCGAAAGACTTATGGAAGTCCAGCTGGCGGAGGAGATGGGGGTTTCCCGGACCCCCGTGAGGGAAGCCATCCGAAAGCTGGAACTGGAGGGCCTTGTAGTGATGATACCCCGCAAAGGGGCCTATGTGGCGGGGCTTTCTCTAAAAGACGCCGCCGACGTCTTTGAAATCCGCGAGAGCCTGGAAGGCCTGGCGGCGGCCCTGGCGGCTGAACGCATCACCGACGAGGAGATCGAGATACTCGAAAGAATTCTTAAGGAGATCACAAAGGCGGCGGAAAAGGGTGACGTGGAGGCCATAATCAAAAAAGATGCGGAATTTCACCAGATACTCTTTAACGCTACGAGGAACGAACGTCTGGCCCAGATGGTGAACAACCTGAAGGAGCACATAGACCGGTTCCGCGTGCAGTCCTTCAGCAACCCGTCGCGTATCAGGGACATCATGAAAGAGCACAGGAAGATTGTGGACGCCATAAAAGACCGGGATGCGGAGAGAGCGGAAAAGCTGGCCAAAGCACACATCGAAAAGGTCGAGAACAACGTGATGAACATACTTAGAAAGCAGATGGATTTTGAGGAGGAACCGTTATGAAGGCCCTGATACTGGCGGGGGGTCAGGGGGACGGCCCTCTTAAGGAGATAAGCGGCAACAAGGCATTGATAAAAATCAATGGCCGGGAAATGATAATGTACGTCATAGATGCTTTGAAACAACTGGATTTCATCGACCGCATATCCGTGGTGGGTGACGAGGCTAAGCTTTCGCCCATACGGGATCACGTTGACGCCATAACGGCAGGCGGAAGCAGTCTGCCCGACAATGTGCTTAAAGGTGTGGAGCCTTTCCCCGATGAAGAGGATATCCTGGTGCTGACCTGTGACATTCCCATGATAACTCCGGAGGCCATTAACGACTTTGTGGAAAAGGCCCGCCGGCTGGATGCGGAATTCTGCTATCCAATAGTGAAAAAAGAGGACAACGAGAGGAAATACCCCGGAGTTCACAGGACCTATGTGAGGATAAAAGACGGCACTTTTACGGGGGGGAATATCTTCCTTGTAAAAGCCGGGGTGGTGAGGAAGGCCATCCACAGGGCTGAGGCCTTTCTCACCTACCGCAAAAAGCCGTGGATGCTGGCGAAAATCCTGGGTATAGCTTTTGTCGTGAAGTTCGTAATGGGCACCCTCACCATTTCGGAACTGGAAAAAAAGGTTTCGGCCCTTTTCGGCGTAAAGGCCAGGGCGGTCATCAGCCCCTATCCCGAAATCGGGACCGATGTGGATAAGGCAAGCGACCTGGAGCTTGCCATGAAAGTTTTGAGCGGGGGGGTTTATGATGAGGCGCAGTGAAAGGCTGGCGCTGCTTGCCAAAATTTTGTGCGAGAACCCCAACAAGGTCATTTCGCTGAATTACTTCGGAGAACGCTTCGGTGCTGCCAAGTCTTCCATAAGCGAGGACCTGAACATCATAAAAAACGCCTTTGACGCCGCAAAAGAAGGCGAACTTACCACCATTCCCGGCGCCGCAGGCGGCGTGCGCTACCGCGTGAAAAGGTCCAGAGAGGAGATAAACACCTTCCTGGAGGAACTTTGCCGGATTTTGAGCGACGAGAAGCGAATCATCCCCGGCGGTTATATTTACATGACCGATGTGATCTTTTCACCGGAATACTCCGCAAGGCTTGGAGAAATCCTGGCCCAGATTTTTGTAGAAAAAGAGCCGACCTGCGTGCTCACGGTGGAAACCAAGGGGATACCTATAGCCCTTATGACGGCCCGGGCGCTGAATGTACCGCTGGTGGTGGCCCGCCGGGACAGCCGTGTGACCGAAGGCCCGTCGGTAAACATCAGCTATATCTCCGGGTCCAGCCAGAGGATACAGAACATGTCTCTTCCGAAGAGGGCCCTTTCGGAAAACGCCAGGGTGCTCATTATCGATGACTTCATGAAAGGAGGCGGTACCGCCCGGGGCATGAGCGACCTGGTGGCGGAGTTCAAGGCCGAGGCGGTGGGGGTGGCGGTGCTGGTGGCCACCGGAGCCCCGAAAGAAAAACTGGTAAGGGATTACACTCCCCTGCTGATCCTGGAAGGCATTGATACAAAAAAGGGCGTTATAAATTTGAAGCCCGGGATAACCTTTAAATAGTTAAAAAATTTACATTTCCCTGGAGGAATTTCGAATTTTATATAGAATTTGTACTTGCTGGAAATTTTACAGGGAGGTGCAGCAGGTTGGAGGTAACGGACGTTCGCATACGCAAAGTGGCAGACGAAGGAAAGATGAAAGCGGTGGTATCGGTAACTTTTGACGACGAATTCGTTGTCCATGACATCAGAATTATAGAGGGCCAGAACGGGCTTTTTGTAGCCATGCCCAGCCGCAGGACCCCCGACGGGCAGTTCAAGGACATAGCCCATCCCATTAACTCCAGGACCAGAAACAAGATTCAGGAAGCAATATTGCAGCACTACAATCAGCAGCCGGATTAAAAAAAGGACATCGCAGGATGTCCTATATTTTTTTAAAACTGACCGTGCGGTGCTTTTCCTGAATTTCACCCCGCACCGGCAGCGTCTCGGCTGTACGTTTCAAAAGGCAGTAACTTGAATATATAAGGTTTTAGTTTAGGAAACTATTATTATATGAATTTTTAATATAAATAATATAAATATTGAAGGGATTTTGCAACAAATGTCGAAATAACAAAGGGATGTTTTTAGTTCCAGTAAAAATACAGGAGGGATATCATGTCGGATTTCACGGCTGTGATCCTTGCCGCCGGCGAGGGTACCCGCATGAAGTCGGAAACACCCAAAGTACTGCACAGGGTCTGCGGTGTTCCCATGCTGGGTCATGTCGTAAGGGCCGCAAAAAGCGCCGGGGCCGGCAGGATCATAGTTGTCATAGGCAGCGGCGCCGAAATGGTGAAAAAGGCCTTCGAAGGCCAGGGGCTCGAATTTGTGCTGCAGGTAGAGCAGAAAGGCACCGGCCACGCACTGATGCAGGCTGAAGAAGCGGCCCGCGGAAGCTCACTCATCGTGGTTCTCTACGGGGATATGCCCTTGGTGAGACCCGAAAGCATAGCCGCGATGGTCGATTTCCACCGCGAGCGAGGAGCGTGCGCCACGGTGATGACGGCGTCGGTGAGCGATCCCACAGGATACGGCAGGATTATAAAAGAAGGGGACAGGGTGCTGGCCATCAGGGAAGAAAAGGACGCTTCCCCCGAAGAGAAGGCCATATGCGAGATTAATTCGGGATTTTACTGCTTCGACGGGGAGGAAGTCTTTAAAGCACTTTCGAGGGTGAACAACCGCAACCGTCAGGGAGAATACTACCTGACGGATGTGGTGGAGATTTTAAACGGCGATGGCAAAACGGTTCTTGCTTTCAAAATCCGGAACCCGGAAGAACTGAGCGGCGTAAACGACCGCCGGCAGCTGGCCGTCGTCCAGGCCGTCATGCAAAAGAGGATTTTAAACCACTGGATGAGTGAGGGCGTAACTTTTATAAACCCCGATACTTCGGTGGTGGAGGCGGATGTAAAGATCGGGAGGGATACGGTGATCTACCCCGGCGTGTGTCTTGAAGGCCGCACCGAAATAGGAGAGGGCTGCGCCCTGATAGGCCCATGCCGCATAAGAGACAGCAAAATAGGCAATCATGTGGAGATTACCATGTCTCAGATCCAGGAAAGCGTCGTTGAAGACGGTGTGAAAATCGGCCCATTTTCAAACCTGCGCCCGGGCTGTGTTATAAGCTCCGGTGTAAAAATAGGGGATTTCGTGGAAATGAAAAACGCCAGGGTCGGCGAGGGCTCGAAAGTTCCTCACCTCTCGTACGTCGGCGATGCCGTCATAGGCAGGGGTGTGAATATCGGGGCGGGAGTAATTTTTGTAAATTACGATGGATACAAAAAACATCAGACTGTGGTTGAAGACGGGGCCTTTGTGGGGTGCAACTCCAATCTCATCGCTCCGGTGACCATCGGGGCCGGCTCGTACGTGGCCGCCGGTTCCACTATCACCAGGGAAGTGCCCGGCGATTCTCTGGCCATAGCCAGGGCCAGGCAGGAAAACAAACCGGGATGGGTGGAAAAACGGAGGAAGAAAATCGAAGGAGGCAATGAGTAAAATGGACAGCAGGCTGGAGATTTTCACCGGCAACGCTAACCCCGAACTTGCCCGGGAAATAGCGGAAAACCTGGGAATTCGCCTGGGTGACGCGGTGGTCAATACGTTCAGCGACGGGGAGATCCAGGTAAAGATAAATGAAAGCGTGCGGGGAGCCGACGTCTTTGTGGTGCAGCCGTTTTCATATCCCGTAAACGACAGCATAATGGAACTCCTTATCATGATAGACGCCTTTAAAAGGGCGTCGGCCGGGCGCATCACCGCGGTGATACCATATTACGGTTACGCCCGCCAGGACAGGAAAAGCCGCCCCAGGGACCCCATCACGGCAAAGCTGGTGGCGGACCTCATTTCGGCGGCGGGGACCCACAGGGTCCTGACCATGGACCTGCACGCCGGCCAGATCCAGGGTTTCTTCAATTTCCCCGTGGATCACCTCATGGCCGTGCCCATTTTGGCCGACTACTTTAACAAGAAAAACCTGGGGGATATTGTGGTGGTTTCCCCGGACCACGGCGGGGTCGTCAGGGCCAGGGAACTTGCCAACAGGCTGGGGGCGTCCATAGCCATCATCGACAAGCGCAGGCCGGAGCCCAACGTGGCCGAAGTGATGAACATAATCGGAAAAGTGCACGGCAAGGTCGCCATCATGACCGACGACATAATAGACACTGCCGGCACCATTACCATGGGTGCTCAGGCATTGATAGAGCACGGGGCCAGAGAGGTGTACGCCTGCTGCACCCATCCGGTGCTGTCAGGGCCCGCCATTGAAAGGCTGAAGGCCTCGCCCATAGTGGAGGTGGTGGTGACCAACACCATCCCCCTCAGGGAAAACCAGAAACTGGACAAGATAAAAGTATTGTCGGTGGCGCAGCTCTTTGCGTCGGCCATTGCCAGGATCCATGAGAACCGTTCGGTAAGCACGCTGTTTGATTGAGACAAAACTTGCTATATAAAATATAATTAAGTATAATAATAAGAAAATGTTAGAAGATGTAAATTCCACTCCGGATTAAAAATCTGAAGCCTTGCCATAAATTCAGGAAGGAGGATGATTATGGAACAGCTGGTTTTGAAGGCGACGGAGCGCAGGACCGGGAAAAGCGCCAGTAAAAGTCTCAGAAACAACCACAAATTGCCGGGGGTGGTTTACGGCAAAGATGTGGAAAGCAAACCCGTGGCCGTGGACCAGAAAGAACTCTTAAAGATTCTGAAAACTCACGGCGAAAGTGCCTTGATAAACCTGGAACTGGATGGAAAAACCTTCCCCGTCCTGATGAAGGAGATCCAGAGGGATACCCTTAAAAACACCATAACCCACGTTGACTTTTACAAAGTGTCCATGACCGAGAAGATAGAATTCGACCTGCCCATCGTGTTGAAGGGCGACCCCGAAGGCGTGAAGATGGGCGGAATATTGCAGCATCAAAAGCGGGAGCTTTCCGCAAAAGCTCTGCCCGCCGATATTCCCGAACACCTGGAAGTGGACATATCCCACCTTATGATAGGCGATACCCTGACTGTCGGGGACCTGAAAGTGGATGAGAAAATTACCATACTCGACGACCCCGAAGAGGTGGTCGTGACGGTGCTGGCTCCGAAGCTTGCCGAGGATACCGAAGTGCCCGCCGGAGAGCAGGCCGCGGAGCCCGAAGTGGTGGCAAAAGGCAAGGAAAAGAAAGAGGAAGAATAAAAGTCGACGAGGCGCAACTTTTGTTGCGCCGTTTCTAATTTGAAAACCATGGACGGTTTGAGGTGATGAAAGTGTATCTGATAGCCGGTCTCGGAAACCCGGGGAAGGAATACGAAGGAACCCGCCACAACGTGGGATTTGCGGCCCTTGACGTAATAGCCGGTAGACTCGGGGCAACTGTAAATAAAGTGAAATTTAAAGGGCTGATCGGCGAGGGGAATTATTGCGCCGAAAAAGTCCTGCTTTTAAAGCCCCAGACCTATATGAATCTGTCCGGAGAAAGTGTCGCCGACGCCGTGAATTTTTATAAAATTCCCCTGGACCGCCTCATCGTAATATACGATGACATGGACCTGCCGGTGGGGAAGCTGCGCATTAGACCTTCGGGGAGTTCCGGCGGGCACCGGGGAATGGAGTCTATCATCTATCAACTCTCCTCGGAAGAGTTCTACCGCATAAGGATAGGCATAGGGCGGCCCGGGGAGAGGGATGTGGTGGGCCATGTACTGGGAAAATTCTATGAGGAGGAACTGCAAAAAATCAAAGCCGCCGTTGAGGCGGCGGCCGAAGCGGCCCTCACCATAATCTCAGACGGCGTAAATGAAGCCATGAACCGTTTCAACGGCTTCGAGGCGCAGTAGCTCCCGAAGGCATTGAACCGAGAAGCACCTGGCAAGAGCCATTATAGTAACCCACGACTTTCACTTGTTTCGGGCTATAACTGAGGCAAAGAAATTAGGGATGGATGTAACTGGTTTTTAACTCTTCTATAACAATGGAAAATAGCATTGAGTTGGAATGTAAGGTTTTATTATGATAATATAAATATTGAACATAACTTTAAAAAATGATGGTAAAAAAAGAGGAGAGGTATTATGCCATTACCGCAAAAAAAGAGAATATACCTCTATGGATTATTTGACCTGGCCGGAAGATGAAAGATACGAGATTATCGACGGTATAGCTTATATGCAGGCTGCCCCATCTCTTGTGATTGATCTTGGGCCAGTGTTTGCCGGAATATGAGAAAAGGAGCTGTATTTTGATGTTTTTTGACGGTAGAGGGAATTTTCAGTAATGGACTAAACTGAGAGAGCTCTTTCCCGGACGGGAATAAATAAAGGAAGGATGAGTTAAAATGCCTTCAGAGATCGGCTTGAAAGTGGTTCTTCGCTTTTTGTTCGGCGGCGGAGCTGTCGCCCTTTCCGCCGTTGTGGCTAAGCTGCTGGGAGACCGGATCGGCGGGATTTTTGCCGCTTTTCCGGCGGTTTATATTTCAGCGGTGGTTGCCGTAGGGTTGAGTGTACCGGCGGCATCCGCATTGACTGCTACGGTGGAAGTATCCAAAGGGGCACTGGTGGGGATGTCTGCTAACATTTTCAGTGCGGCTTTGGCGGCAGTATCCATTCCCAGGCACGGATGGAAAAAAGGCCTGGCTTTGGCCATAGCGGTATGGCTGATGCTTGCCGGGATCATATATGCTGCTGCTTTTTCGCTGGGATGGGTGAGGTGAAAAAGATGAGATGGGATTGGCTGGATATCCTGGTTCGTTTTTTGTTCGGCGGTAGTGCAGTGGTGGCAAGTTACCTGGTTTCCCTGGCGGTGCCGTGGCCGTCCCTGGCCGGGGTGTTTGCTGCTTTTCCCGCCGTCATGGCGGCGGCGATTATAATGACCGGATACAAACAGGGTTCATCGGCCGCTGGCGAAGTAGCCTTGGGCGCCGTTGCCGGTATGCTGGGCGGAATTATTTGTATCCTGGCGGCAGTAACCCTGATACCGCTGTTTCATAATTGGGCGGTGGGACTTTTTGTGTCGCTTTTTGTATGGTTCGGCGCCGCCGCTATATTCAATCATCTTTTTGCGAAAGTTAAAGAAAAAACCTCCGCGATGGCCGGAAAGGGCAGGTTGTAAAAAACCTGTCCCCGTGAATATCGGGCAATATTACAGGGGCGACCCGCTGGTCACCCCTTGGGAGTGGAATGAGTATTGAAAAAGATTCTGTTGGCTGTCATTTTGATCTTTTTCGTAGTAATAATTTTTCACCTTACCCCTGCGGGGGCGATCCGATTTTATGTTGCTTTACACGGTGGACCTTTTGCAGCGGCGAGGGTTAAAATCACACCGGGGGGATTTTACGAACGCCACTGGGCGACTACGGCTTACGGGTGGCAATTCTTTGTCGAGGGTTATCGCGAGCGTCAATTGGGTCAAGAAGTACATTTCTTTTACTTAAATAAGAACTCTGTGGGTTTATGGACGGTAACTTCAGTAGGCAGAGGACCATGTGGATTTTTTGAGGTTAATGTAGCCGGCACTTCAACCAAATAGACCCTTCCCTTATTGGTTCCTGCAATAATCTGACGTTTACCGGCAGCCAACCAGATTACCCTGCCTGCGGGCCATATACGGGTATCGACACCGGGGCCGGTGATATGAATGGATTCCCCGCTTTCCGGAATCGTCCGGGGGAACTATTTCCCCGAATTCCTGCGGTCGGGAAAAATGCGCATGCCTGATAACACCGAAAACAAAATACAGCATTAATAACATAATTAACACGACTTTCAAGTTGATTTTTATTTTCGGCTGTTTCATCCGTTGTCGACATATAATTACAACCATAAACACAACTATGAATTTACTCGTCCCAATTCGCACTGTAAACTTTCTTTAAAAGAGGATTAATAACATTTATCAACTCCTGACCTTTTATTTCCCCCTTGATCCCCGGGAAATTATTCAAACCTTTTCAGGTCATCCCATTCAAATGTCCATTCAGGCGTTAATAATAAAGCTTTTTCCGGTTCTATAGTATACCAGGGGCTCAATTCCGGGTTCCGGGGATTCTTCAATATATGTATATCCTGGGCTGGCATGTAACTCTGGGCCAGCATGAAAATTTTTTCTCCCGTATCCCTGTTTTCCGCCATGTCCACTACGATTACACAGTGCCCGGGAGTTCCTCCACGTATAAAGACATCTCCGATTCTCATGTCTTCCGGTGCCGCCGGCTTTAGTTCTTTTGACAGGGATAAAGTTCCAGCATATGCGAATACCGTGTCCAGGTATTTTCGAAAGTCTTCATAATCGGTGGAGTATCCTGCAGTTTTTACCCATGTAACATTATTGCCGGAAACGGCAATCCTGTACCCGTGCATCCACTTGCTGTAATCGGCCTTGAAGCCGTTTGTGAAGTTAAAGTGTATCTTATCATACTGCCTCTGCCCGTACAGATACTCCGCCCTTAAGCGGATAACGGCATCGGCGCACTGCTGCAGGTCTTTTGTACCGATATCCATATCTACAACGGCTTCATGCGCATCGTTCCTTTTTATTTCTCCATTGTAATAATGCACCTTGGAGCCGTGGGGCTTGAGCGGCAGGTTTCTTAAATACTCACCGAACGAATCCGCTTCAACCCTGACCCTCTCGAATCCATCCGGTACATTTATCCGTTCGCGTAAACTTTTCCCATCTTCGTTAATCAGTTTTCCAATTTGCGGCTGTTTTACAGGCCACGACTGCAAAAACTTCCCGTTTATTTTGTTCATCCGCTGCCTTTCTTGATGCGTGTTATAAATATACAACCCCAAACTCGTCAATAAGGAAATTATAAAGATACCCAAAGCCACGCTGATAACGACTTTTCTATTCATATCAACTCTCCTGAAAAATCCTGTTTTTGAAAATCCGGCTACATATGCCCGGCTCCCTGCCCAACAAGAGAGTGGTTGTGTTTTTCATGTTTTTCCTCCCGATTCGCAAGCTACCATTTAATAGACGTTTAAAAAGCCCGTTTGGTTCCATGAATTTATTAAAAATTTTTGTATAATGCATTTTTCCGGGGCTGTTGCCGCCGAGCTGGAAAATTGCAGTATACATGGAACTGTTTGTGGAAAAAAATAACACAAATAGCTCATTTTATAAGGGATTCAAAAATTTCTCGGCATATAAAATTTTTCGCGGGGCAGATTAAATACGAGGAGAATTTTTTTATTTCAATTCCCGATAAGGGGGGATTAGGATTGTCGATTTTAAGGTCGTTTTTCTTTGGGCTGGGTGCCGCGGCTCTGGCTTACATGCTTTCGCCCGGGGTTAAAAAAATGGCGCGGCCGATGCTCGAAAAAGGAGCCAGCGGTGTAATGAACCTGGCGCAAAAAGGCAGGGAGACTGTTGAAGGATTGAAAAGACGCCGCGGAGAAAGCGGCGACGCGGGCGAAGAAACCGGGCGTCAAACGATTGAAGCAAGTTACGATACCACTATTGAACAACTGAGGCAGGAGCGGAACCGGGCATTTAATGAAATAAAGGAACTCAGAAATATCATAAATCAGCTGCAGAGCGAGATTAACGAACTGAAAGAGAAAAATGAATGATAAAAAAATGGAGCCGGATCGGCTCTTTTTTATTTTATATTTATTTTATAAGTATGGCCCTGGCGGGAGAGCCGTCACAGTTCTCTATTTTTAAGGGAAGGCAGACAAAGAAGTATTCTCCCGGCGGCACGTCTTTGAGTACCAGGCCTTCTATGATGGGGATGGAGTTGGAAAGCAACAGCCGGTGGACGGAGCCGTCGCCTTCCGGCGATTCGATTGAGAGGGAATCAATTCCCACGGCTTTTGCCCCGATGGACACAAGACGATTTGCGGCTTGGATATCGATATGGGGGCATTTATTGGTTCGGTAAATCATACCGCTCTCGGCAGCGCTTGTTCCGTTCCCAGTGGAAAACATTTCTGGTTTTTTGCGTTTGGCCGAACCATTACTATTCCTGGCCAGGTCAGGCACCGCCGTCTTAAAAAGAATTATTTCGCCGTTTTTCAGATCTGATGGTATAGCTTCTATTTTTATCTGTCCCGGAGGTACTTCTACAACCCGGGCCGGGCCCGCCAGGTTTTTCAGGGGAATCCGGTCAATGGAAACCCCGTCCCGAATAAAATGCCCAGGAGCATCCACATGGGTGCCGGTATGGCTTCCCAGCCGGAGCCTTGACACCCGGCAGCCTCCGGTGCTGTAATCCTGGTGTATTTTTATATCTGGCCTGGGGTCTCCCGGATACACCGGCATGCCGGGCGAAATGGTCATGGAAATATCGTAAATCTTATACCGATTAAAATTGTCTGCTGAATTCAAAAATTATCCCTCCAGAGTGGAAAAATTTTTATTTTGTCAAAAGTATCGTATCAGATAACATTTGTAATGTATATCGAGCAGGCTCGTTTCCGCTAATAATTTAATTTTGCATGAAATATATTTGTATAAAGAAATCGGATTTTTGGAAGGGCGCGCTACAGGTCTAATTAATAGCAAATTGGGGGAGTGCCTATGCAAAATCAGGGAAGGACCAGGTTTACACTTCTTGCCATTTCAAAGCTCTACAATACCCGTATAAGCATGGTGGGGGTGGACGAAAACCGGCGATGGGTGAGGCCCATGCCCATGTATCAATCGGACCTTTTTAGGGGCGATGAAAAGATTTTTGAGATTTTCGGCGTAACGGAAATGAGCTTGAACGACTGGTGGGGGCCGGCTCCCCGCCCGGAGGACCGCTTCTTTATCAGGAACGAACAGACGGCCCCCGGCCTTGTGAAGACTTTGGGCGAGGTGGAAAGGGTAAGGCTCTTGAGAGCCCTGGTGGACCCGTCGGTGGATGCCATTTTCAGCCGCGGGAGGACCCTGGGGCTGATAAAGCCCGTAGTAAAGGATGTGAATTTCCGGCGAAATCCTTACGATCCGGCCTCATACGAAGCCCGCATGGTATTTAAAGATATGCTGTCGAATACGGAACACAACTGGATGGTTACCGACCTTTTGTGGCACAGGATATTTGAGGATTTCATACGCGAAAACCCCGGTCTGCTGTCGGCCAAATTAAAAGAGACCAGAGAACTGCTGAATACGCGGGAGAGCTATCTTGTCGTGGGCCTGACCAGGCTTTTTTTGGAGCACCCGGGCCCCTATGGCGGATGCTGGCCACAAATCCTGGGCGTAATCATGCTGTAACTTGCCGGACGTCTTGAAGGCGTCTTTTTTTATTGCACACCGGAGGGATTTTTTTGTAATTAAAGATATCGCGTTGGTCCGAGGGATATATTCTAGAATTTTTTCTTATCATATCGATAGCTTTATTCGAAGCTATAACGGCAAGCCAGGCATGAAATTTTTTTATATCTCTCAATTTATCAAAGTTGTTGAATGCCGCTATAAAAGCCTCCTGGACGGCGTCTTCGGCGATGGAATCGTTGAGGGTAATCAAACAGGTCGATTTATATATCTTATCAAAATACTTGTCTAAAGCATTTCAAATAGATCGCTATTTTCCAAAATTCCATCACCCCTTACAATCTTTCCCTGCATGTCCATTATATCACAAAAAGATTATAAAATATTTTTAAAATGTTTACATAATGTTGAAACCTTTTAAGGGATTTTTACGACTATATAACGAAAAAAATCGGGGTCTCATGGATAGACTTAAAAGTTATACCTTTGTGAATTATCAATCTCTTTTTTCCCACCAGAATATCGGTATCGACTTATAAAATCGGGCAAAAAACTGAATTAAAAGAACAAGTAAATCATGGAAACATAGAAAGGAGGTGAAGAATTATGACAGAATTGTTAAAAAGGAAAATTATAATAAGTGCTGCATGTTTATTCACACTTATTGGTACAGTCGCTGCTATTGAACCTATGTGTATAGGGTGGTTTTACCGCCCTGAGGTCCTGGAAATCTTGAAAGGCCCAATTAAAAAGAAGAATGGTGTTGTATAACCTTTCTTCGAAAAGAAAAGTAACCACATTAAAAATTATATACGAGGACAGTAACTTTATCGAAAATTAAACATTAATGGGAGGCAAATACAATGATTAAATCAATAAAGTCAAGTATGATACTTTTTATCCTCTTAATAGTATTATTTTCAACAGTGCTTTGTAATTTAGGATTAGCTGAAGATCAAATCACATTATATTTTTACAATTAAAATATATAAATGGATACAACTTTGAGGATGTTTTTTATTTTAAACCCAAAGAATCAGCTATAGCAGAACCGCAAGGTGTAGATCCGGGAGATTTGAACTTAGTTATTGACCCGGGACATGGAGGTACAGATCCAGGTGCTTATAATACAGAAGTGTCTGGTAGTATATATGAAAAAACTGCAACCCTTGATATCGGATTAAAACTAAGATCTTATTGTGGAAGTCTGGCAAAATCTATATATATGACAAGAACTACAGATGAAACAGTAGGTGAGACTCTTAGAGAAAGTAGAATAAATAATTCTGGTGGTAATTTACTTATTTCAATTCATCACAATTCAACAACCAACCATACAGCAAATGGTATTGAAACATATTATTATGATTCTGCGGATCATTATATAGCCGATGATGTTCATATAAAAGCAAAGGAAGCATATTTTGGCTCAACTTATGGGTATTTTAGTGATAGAGGTGTAAAATATGGAAATTACTATGTTCTCAGAGATACTACGGTTCCCGGATGTTTAGTAGAAGCAGGTTTTATTTCCAATACTGATCATGACTATCAAATAATAAATAGTAGCTCATACCGTGACGAAATAGCATATCATTTATATCTGGGTATAAGAAACTATTGGCTGGGTTATTAAAATGTTATAATGATTTAGGGGCCCTATTTAAGGGCTCCTTATATAGGAGGTTGTATCATAAAATGAATAAATCAATCTTTTTTTTCATTCCAGGTTTTATCTTGACAATGGAAGCAATATTATACTATATAATTTTTGGGATTTTACCTTATGGTTTAAACAAGGAATTTAATTTGTTTGATTATGCGTTAACAATCAATAACTTCGATTCCACAAGATTGTGGATGGGATTCATTTGCTTGAGTATTTTTATTTCTAGTTATAATACAAAATGCAAAATAAATAAAAACCTCATTAAGATAATATATTTAATTTCGGGCTTTTTTATAGGAATGAATTTGATGTTAAGTTCTTATGTTTATATGACAAATCGTTTACATAGAAATTTTATTTTTAATTTGGCTTCATTTCAAAATTATTTTGGAGTAGCGGTTTATTCACTCTATGGATTATCCTTCATTATAATAACGCTTTATTGTACACATTTTTACGTCCCTAAAAAAGCAATAAAATTCCTAGGCACATTACTCATTATTTTTTCGATTATCATTATTACATCGGGCTGCAACTACTCAAAGAAACCTTTAACCGTAGAAATACCTCCTGCCGATCAAAAATACATTTACTATAATTTTGAGAACTCATTACTGATTCCGGTCCCGGCAAAATCGAAAAATGTTCAGGATTTCAAACATGAGTGGCTAAATTCGCTGGATATTAAAAACAAACCATATATGTCATTTCTAAAGAGAGATTATATAAAAAGCTTGACAATAAAAGATGGTATAGTTTACTTGGATTTTACTAAAGGAATCATTGATTACGGGCATTCTATAAATAATCCTCATTTTATTGCCTATGCGATGGATGCGGTGGTAAAGAACTTTACTCAATTTGAAGGAATAAAAAGCATAAGACCAACAGTAGAAGGGGAAAAAGCTGCTGAAATAGCATCAGAAGGTTTAGCAGAAGAATATGGCAAAGGGCCTTTAGATAGATTGGTTAATATGGCTGCCATTTTTAGTGATATCAAAGGAAAAAATGTAATGATTTATGCAATCCAGAAAGATCTGCAAGAACCTATTTTAATACCTTATACCATACCCGTTCCGGAAAAAATAATTATTGATGGCAAACTACTTGAAATAGATTCTATAAATAAAATTATTGAAAAAACTATAAATATACAATTTAAACCGGATGAATATTTACCAAACGTTATTTCTCTTTTTAAAAAAATTTATGGTAACCAAGAGTATACTTACAAGATAGAAGATAATATACTGAAAATATTTCTGCCGGAAAAACGATATAGTTCAGAGTTAAAACTGTTAGTAAAAAGCATAGCTATTTATGCCTCTCAATTTAACCTAAACTTTGAGATTTTCGTGGGGGAAAATAAAGTTAATGTAATTTCTGATTCTCAGTAGCGTCACTTGCAGGAGTTGACAAATGGGGCCGTACCTAAATTGTCAACTTGTATTAAAACAATACAATAATCTGGAAAAAATCAAAGGAGACAAGTTATGAGAAAGATATTATCTTTGTTACTGCTTTTATCATTAATAACCTTTTTTATGATATACATAACATCATGTTATGATCTAAAAAAAGATGCATGGAAAGAAACTGTAAAGGAAAAGCTATATGCCTTTCAAAACAGTGACGGAGGATTTAAAGATGACTCATCTACAAGCCCATCCTCCCCCCAGGCCACTTACAAAAGCCTGTACATACTGACAAAATTGGGATATGAAGTTAAAAACCCGGATATTGTAGAAGAATACTTGAGAAACACTCTAAAGGCATTACTGGAAAACCCGGACTATCACCCCCTGGTGATGCTGAACATATTAAAAGCCCTCCAAATACTGAGTAAAGACAAAAACATAAAATCCATTCTAAAAGAGCCCGACTCGAATTTATATGAAGCATTCATCCATAACACCTATCAGGGCCTTGAAGAACAATTGAACCGGCAGGACTTTGAACAGGCGCTATACGACATATCAAGCTACGTCGAAATCCTTGTGATGCTGGGCGAAGAAATCCCGGACACTTTAAAGCAAAAAATATATACTAACTCCGAAAAAATAATCGGCGAAAACCTGAATCAAATACAACAGCTTCCATACTTCCCCTGTACTACTCTGTAAAACTGCTGGACAACATCAACATCATCAGCTCTTACAACCAACAAATTGATTCCTTTGCAAAAAAATTATTGAATCGGGAGATAAATAAGGCGGAAAAAGGAGACCTTTTAATATTTTATTATGCAATGATGACCCAGAAGTATAACCATGTTCTGGAAGAACCCTTACTTTGCTCCAATGATTATCTGAATTTCTTTAAATCGGCATCCGGCGGAGTAAGACAGAACAGCGACCAGGTGCCATCCCTTTCCATGACGGAAAAATACATACAGATGACCTCGTTCATGAACAGCTACAGAATGAAGACTTCAGACAGAGCCGTTGAAGGATATGACGGCCGTACCATGAGTTCCTCGATTTCCGGTTATAAATTCAGGCGCCTGGAAGATTGTGATCTTATCCTGTTGAAACTGTACAACGCTGAACACAGCCTCTGGAATAAATATTACATTACTGACGGGAAAACTAAAATACCTGCCAAAACCAAAGTTTCTCATACAGCCGAATATAATGATATAGTTGTTTTTCAAATCCCAAAAGGAGCTGCAAGCACGAGGCTTTATTTCTATTTTTCGGAAAAAGGATATACAGAAGTCCCGAGATTTTAAAAAAGAAAGCAAGGAGTCCGCCATTAATTATGCGTTAATCAACTTTATATGAGATATGACGATGGGACAGGGTACTTGTCACTTCACAACTCCACCGTTCCCCACCCAAAATGGGGACGAGCACAAATGTGGACGTACCTAAATTGTAAAAAATATATCCCGCCCCAACTTCAAGGTGTTGACAAATAAGGTACTTTCCCCATTTGGCCTTTGAGAGATGAGCATTTGAAGATTAAGGATGAATATAACTTCAGCCCTTGCCACAGAACAAAATATATCCTTTATCATAAAGCATTTCAAACAAATCACTGTTATAAATTCCGATATTTCCTTACTGGAGGTTTTCGCTATAAGCTAAGTATATTATTGTAATATTAGACCGGCTTTTAACCGGTCTTAGTTTTACCTTATAGATTTTCCTATGCTTATAATTTCCTCCTCCGCCAGAGGGCCGGAAATACTGTAGAACATCGCCGGTGTGTGCCAGAGGAGCTGGCGGGTATCGTTATTCTTAAACCAAATGAGTGTGGCCTCAAAACCATTCACATCCACTGTTTTAACATCGGTATTGTTTTTTCTGAAATTGTAAGAAAAAGCGGTGGGTCTGGTAACAGGAGTTTCCTCTATGGTGAAATATCTGTCATTGTTGCTGGCTTCATATTTAAGCTCGATGGAAGACATTCTGCTGTTTTCATCTCTTATGAATACTCCGGAAAGCCGATATCCATCGGGGATGTATGCTGGAAGGACAATTTCATAATCCAGCATTTTTTGAACCTCGTCGGGACTGCGATAGGCTTTTTCACTCACGGCATTTATTTCATCCTGGTCTTGCTCTAAATCCTTGCCTGTCTGAGTAATGCCTGAAATATTAACCACGTTTCCAAAAAAACTTTTTATAGTTTTGAAAAAACCATGACCTGCAAAGGCGCTGTTGCCCGTGCCTGCAACAAATCCCATAAAAAATACGAGCAGGACGGCTGCGGCAGCCAGTGTTCTTTTCACCCACACCTGTTTTTTAACCTTCTTTGAAACACTGAGCTCTTTTTTTATTTTTAGCCATATCCGCTTTTTATCCGGTGAAACAATATCATCGGAAATTTTTTTTATCTGTTCGGAAAAATACATATCAAATTCATCTTTATATTCCTTCATATAACTTCGCGCCCCTCCTGGGATTTTTGGGATTCCAACAATTTCTTTAATATGTTTTTTGCTCTATGAAATCTGCTTTTAACTGCCGCTGCGGAAATACCCAAAACTTCTCCTATGTCTTTAAATGGGAGGTCATAATAGTATCTTAATATTACAACTTGACGGTAGGATAAATTCAGCTTATTTAAAGCATTGATTATCTTCAGCTTATTTTCTTTATCAAGGATTAAGTCTAACGGATCTTCAGAAAAATATTTTTGCTGTAAACTATCCAGCTCATCTGAAGGAAACATTTTGGAATTTTTTCTTATCATATCGATAGCTTTATTCGAAGCTATAACGGCAACCCAGGCATGAAATTTTTTTATATCTCTCAATTTATCAAAGTTGTTGAATGCCGATATAAAAGCCTCCTGGACGGCGTCTTCGGCGATGGAATCATTGAGGGTAATCAAACAGGTCGATTTATATATCTTATCAAAATACTTGTCGTAAAGCATTTCAAACAGTTCGCTGTTTTCCAAAATTCCATCACCCCTTACAATGTTTCCCTGCATGTCCATTATATCACAAAAAGATTATAAAATATTTTTAAAATGTTTACATAATGTTGAAACCTTTTTGGGGGTTCATGCGACTATATAATGAAAAAATCGGGGTCTTCGTGGACAGACTTAAAAAGTTATACCTTCTATTAACCTCAAAAAAAGAAATGGTAAGTTATGATGATTGGGAAAAATACTAAGAAGGTCTCAGATATTGTTATATAGTAGAGGGAATTTTTACAAGAAAGAAGGTGATTCTATTGAAGGATTATCTTTAAAGTTAATATTCTTGATTAAAAATAAATAAGAGGTGATAAATAATGATTAGAAAAAGTTTTATCGTGCTGCTAGTGTTTTGCCTGTTTATAGTGCCTGTAGCTTCTGCTACTCAATTGGAAGGAATAAGAGAGCACATTCCTGAAATTATACCAAAAGGGGATTTTGATAAGTATATTAATGAAAATTACTCATCCAGTATAGGTATTGAAGCAATTTTGAATATAGACTTACCAGTTCCCAGGTTTAGCCAGCACGATCCCGATTGGGCAGAAGAAATCATTAATGGTTCAGAGCCGGCAAAAACATTTTCTGAGGAAGGCTGTGCGCTTTGTAGTGTAGCAATGGTTTTTAAATATTTTGATATAGATACTGATCCATTGACTCTTAATAATGATCTTGGTACAGCTGCCTATCCACTAGATTGGTATAAGGCTCCAAAACTGGGTGCTGATGGTCAACTTGAAGTTGTTACCTTTAGACAGTACCCAAGCTGGAATACCATTTATAGCACTTGTGTTAGTGCATTAGAAGATGAAACGCCTGTTATTGTGGGTTTTATAAAAAGTGGGAAAAAGCATTTTGTGGTTGTAAAAGGGGTTTATGGTGATGGAAGATCCGCTGATGATTTTGAACTAATTGATCCTAATGGCGGCGTTATTAGAACATTAGATTATTTCGAAAACCGGACACCATATGAAATAATCATCTATCAACCCAAATAATCTTGGAGCAGGTTTTTACCCTACTCCAAACATTATAATTGTTAGGAAGGTCTAAAATGCGAAAGAAATTATTTTTTTTAATCTGTCTGGGAACCATAATGATATTTATAACTTACCATTTTTATGCATTTCAATCTCCAAAACTTACAGAACAAGAGGCAAAAGACCTGGCCAGAAATTCTTATGAAGCATTTAATTATCTTTTAGAAGGCGGGGAGAAATCTACGGTTGATGAAAAGATATTCAAACTGAGAATCCTTGATCAAAATATAGACTCTGAGCAAAAAGTAATTGCACTTTTAAAAAAATATTTTACCAGTGAAAGAGCTAGAATTATTTATGAAACTTTAGGGTTTGAAACGGTGAATGGAATGTTTTACAAAGAACTTAGTGATATTTGCGGTCTTTTTAAATGGGAAAACGCAATAATTTATGATATAAAATTTAATAAAAATATGGCTCGAGCAGTATTTTTAGTTCCGTTTGAATCAGAAACAGGTACGCATTATAAAGAAACTGTAGTAGAATATATTTATTTAAAAGAGCAGGGTTGGAGAATAAACTCTCAAATATATTGATAAATTAGCCCCTGTACTACTGCGTTTTCCTGCTTAATTACCCTTGTAAAAGCAAATGTCAACGATCCATAGGATGGTAAAGTTAAACTTCTGTCAGATCTTACAACCGGAAATAAATATGAACGTTATATCGTTATCTTTTCCAAACGGTAGGTGATAATGTACAGACCGTGTCTACACCCAAACTTATTGCATCCTGTTTCATATTAACCGTATTGCTTTTCACCGCAGCTTCCTGCTCCTCCTCTACAACTGGTAAGGAATAGCTTTTATCGATGGGAACGGGTCGATAGCAATCGTTGATTCTTCGGGAAAACATATGCGCCGATTATCTAACAGTCATAAAGCCAGATCCCTGGCATGGTCGCCGGATGGAAGCAAAATAGCATATCAAAGGTGGGACGACGAGGAATCATCTCTTTGGATTTTAACGGTTGATGATGGTAACGAAGTGATAGCCTTAAAAGAAGAGCGCCCTGGTTGTTCGGGTTCCTGGTCGCCGGACGGCAAATTCCTTGCGGTAGATGCAGGAGGATCTCTATACATACTTTCAGGTTCAACTTATGAAGTTAAAAACCGGGTCCCTTATTCCCTTAGGTATATATGGTCTCCCGACAGCAGATTTATCGCAACAAGTATACCGTTGCCTGTTGATCCTCCTTTGGATATTCAGGAAGGCACCTCTTACAGTCTTGCGATAATTGATCCGGAAACGGCATCTATTCGCGTCATCTTATAAGGAAGCGCGGACTATTATCTCATGCCCATCGACTGGGATAAAGACGGCATAGTTTTTCTCAAACAGCCGGTGATCCCGTTAAATCTTCTGGTGAAGGGGTTTACGGACGGGTGAATCTGCAAGGCGAGGTTTCTGACTCAAATATATTTAGAGACTTTGAAGCATTAAAACTTCTTCTGGAGAACTTGTGGTCCACGGCCGGACAGTTTTCTTGGTCAAATGATGGTACCGAGGCAGTAGTAAGGGTGAGTAATGCTGACAATTACCAGATTTACCTCATATCTTTGCCCAATAAAACGCATTGCCTTTGGTTGAAGGCACATCGCCTGCCTGGCGGCCTCGCTAGAAAGCTGCAGCTTATTGAAAAAAAGACGGAAAAAAGATCGTATGAACTTCTCGCTGTAAGGAATTAACTCAACCCCACCACCTGCCGCAATATTTTTGTACCGTTGGCCTGCTGATTTTAAAGTTACAAAAAAATTTTTAAAATGTAGCATAATGTTGAAACCTTTTTGGGGATATATACGACTATATAGCGAAAAAATTAAAAATTAGGAGTGATCGGTTTGAAAACATATAGATTTTTAGTACCAATATTGTTATTGCTAGCCCTCTTCAGTCCTTTGGTTGCCGCTGCTCCTATATCTGCATCAGAAAACTATGCAGTTTCCCACAATGAAAGGGATTTTTTAAAGGAAAAAATAAAAGGGTATGAGGTACAGACCGATGATTATCTGATCGACATATGGCACTGCCAAATCAGAGATGTGGGCAATGGGAACGTGGAACTGTACGGTTATACCCAATGCAACAGAACATGCGACAAAGTAAGTGTTAAATTAGTACTTCAACAGTTATCGGGATCTTCATGGATAGACTTAAAAAGTTATACCTTTGTGAATTATCAATCGGATTATGCATACGGGGCAAAGACGGTGCCGGTGTCTCAAGGCAAGTACTATCGGGTTAAAAGCTACCACTATGCGGAAGACGGATCGTTGGTAGACGAAACAACCGCTACAACGGATAAGATCATAATCAATTAAACCCATCAGGAAAGCAAAGAACGCCGAGAAAAATAGAAATCAGCAATAAAGGCAAACTTATCGAAAGATAAGGGCGCAAAGCCATAAGGTCTAAAGTGCCCCCGCACTATGATAGCCTGGCTGCCATTGATGACTTCACACAAGAACTCAAAGACTTGTGTATGCATGCCATATATTCATTCAATTCCAGGGGATTATAGCGAGAGGGAAGGGGTGATGAGATCGTGATATGGACCTGTTGGAAGCACGTTTTGTATTATGGTTAAAAAGATTTATGGGATATTCGGTTCCACGGCTTGCCAGCAAACACCGGGAATATCGGAAAAAACAATTATTGATTCTCGATTCCCCGGCTTACGATGACAATGAAGGATTATTTGAAAGATGAGTATTTGAAGATGAAGGACGATTAAATATTTATGTAATAAACAAGCTTAAATATTTTTTAATTTTTTTGTACAAGCGGTTGTTATTTTAGAGTGTAGATGTACTATAGTAGAAGGAAAAATTTAGGCGAAAGAGGGTGGTTCCGTTGGACATTAATTGATTAGTCTCAAAAAGGTAGTTGCAAACTTGTTAAAAAAAATGAAAGGATGAAAATACTATAAAAAAAATTGTTTCTGTTTTATTGATTTTTATGTTAATTTATTAATTTTTTCACAGGATTAGTACTTGATGATTTAGAAGATGGCTTAAAAGGTAAAGGTGATGCAGAATCATATTACAGGTTGGTACATAAATACGGTCAAGTCTATCATAATGGTAGTTGGAAATCTTACTATGACACTTATCAGAGTGAATGGTACTGGTGTCACAAACAAATTAGTTATAATGATGATGGTAGTGTAAAACATACGACTGATAAAAATTATTTTCCTGAAACTTATTTACCTATTCAGTGGATGTGGACGTCTGACTTTTATGATGATGAAACAATTTCAGAGGTAGCATTGTATCAATACTCTGTTGAGCCTGAACTTTCAAAGCCCATTCGTGATTTTTATAGATATGAAGATGGCAGAGAAGATTGGGCTGCTGAAGGCAGGATGCCATATTAGGAGAATATTGAGGGCTCTAAAACTGTTTAGAGCCCTTTATTACGAATCAAATACTAACTATTGAGGAGCAAATTGTATGTATTTTAGAAGAAACATATTGTCTATTATTATCTTATTGGCAGCATTATTTTTATTCGGTTTTTATCTCATTGATAATATGCCGGAAAAAATCGTAGGAAGGACATTGAAACAGGTTAATGCCGGGAATATAAATAATCTAAAGCTGGATCAAGCAGATATAGAAAAGATAAAATCTTTCACCAATTATACCACTTCCCACAAACAATTTGAGCCACCTATTATAACTATAAGAAGGGCAGCAAAAATAAAAAACAGAATTGAAATAATCGCATCTTTTACCTGGATAGAATATGGTCAAGACGGTCAAGTAATTGATAATTATACAGGATCACTGTTATTCGATTTAATCGAAATTTCACCTTTTAAATGGGAGATCCAACGAGTTGAAATAATAAAAAATATATCGTAGTAAACAACTTTTTTATAAAAAATTCTGTATGTGAAGATCGTTCGATGAAAATTATGGTTAGGAGGCTGTAGCTCTCTCGCACTTTCTGACCGCATTCTGCTCAAATTGAACGTCCGAAATTTGACCCAATTTATTTTACCATACACCCATACCTTAAAAGCACGCCTTGGAAGGGGTATGGTTTGCCCCTTACCACTGTTTGGAGCTCGTTATATACGAAATTAAATATTGATAGTGTATTTTGTGTTCATGGTTGCGGCGGGAAAATTTGGCTCCGGTCTGATTGCTGATATCCAATTTTTAATTTTTAAGACAGGTGGTGATTGATATTAAAAGAATTTACAAAATTGCTAAAACCGCTTTAATTATTCTAGTTGCGCAGTAGAAAGTAATGAAGGGAACAGTCAAGGAGCTTACGGGCGGGTGATGACAACATATATGGTAAGGGCTTTAGTATCCTGAAAAAACTGCTTATAATTAATAAACCATAACAAGAGGGGCTTTTGCCCATCTTGTGAGGAGAGATTTAATATGGGAAGAGGAAAAAAGTTTTTTATTATTAGCATTGGAGTTTTATTGACATTATGTTTTATTTACAGGCTTGAGTTTTATAAAAGTATTCCATCCGGGCAAATAATGTGGAATGTCCAAGATCCTGAACAAGATGAACAATCTATTTTTCCGATAGCTGACGTTGATCCAATTAGGAAGACTCTTTATATCGCTATGGACAATAATACTATCAAGGCTTTAAATGTTTCAGGCAAAGAAAAGTGGAATATTCAACTAAATGAACAATGTTTAATTAAAAATAAATATATGTTGGCACATTTATGAAACCTTCAAAAGTGTGGGCTATTGATTATAATGGTAAGATTCTTTGGGAATACTCTAAAAATCCATCGGTTATTATGGATCTTGCTGTTAACAATAACGAAATTTATCTTTCCTGTATGGATTCAGAACTGATACAAAAGATTTTTGACGACCAAATTGATAAAGAAACCGCTAATCCGTGTAATGTAGTGTGTTTGGGCGATAAAGGCAAAGAAAAGTGGACTAGTACTATCCCTGGAGCGAAATATGGTTCCGACGACATCTTATATTCTTCTAATAATAATAGTATATATGTAATAGGTTTCCGGGGAGACTGCTACAATTTATGCTGCTTCGATGCAGAAGGAAGACTCAAATGGAATACTGAAAATCTATATAATATAGATCCCTGGTGGCACAATTATTCTTTTATTGTCGATAAGCAGGGAAATATTTATTTGGGAACTTTTAACAATAACCTTATTAAACTGGACAAAAACGGAAATAAATGCTGGATGTTTACTTCTATAAAAAAGAACGCTTCAGGGGCTCTTCCTATCGCTATTGACGAAGTACATGACATAGTGTTTGTTGGGATGGCTTACTATGAAAAAAAGACGGAAAAAAGATCATATGAACTTTTTGCTGTAAGGAATTAACTCAACCCCACCACCTGCCGCAATATTTTTGTACCGTTGGCCTGCTGATTTTAAAGTCACGAGACTATATAGTGAAAAAAATTAAATGAAGTCATTTTAAGTCGATTTATACGATTTTGTTTCATAGTGTCAGTTTTCTAGTACCTATAAGGATTTTGTTAGGAAACATAATCATGTTTATTCCCATGGGCTTTCTTTTACTTATCGATAAAAATGTAATATTTACTCATAATAAACAGTAATGACGAAAGGGGCACATTTTTCTGTTTCAATAAAAAAGATCGATGTGAAAAATTTTAAAGAAGCAAGAATCCTTTCAGACGGAGCGGACTATCTTTGTTTTCTTCACGGAGGAGTTAGGGAGCTTAGAAATTATATTTCGGAGGTTTTGTTCCTTGCTTTAGACACGGTTGTAATCGGGTGACCGTTTACGCTTTTCATTGTGGTCAAGGCGTTTTGGTATTCAGCCATATACTGGTTAAATTCATTCAAATACACATTTACCAAAAACGGACTGGTGAGTGAACATACTATTTGTGCTGCCTGTGCTGCCAGCGGTAGCGGCAGAATGGAGGTTATGATGAAGAAAACAGTGCTTTTAAGCATTATTTTATTTGTTTCCTTATTAGTTGGTTGCGGTAGGGTATAATATGAAATTATAGATCATCAGAAAAAATTAGTAAAGTTTTCCTGTGCACATCATGTTTAAAAAAATAGAAAGGATGTTTACATGAATAAGTTAAATTATAAAAAGATTATCACAGTCTTATTTCTTGCTATTATTAGCATTTATCTTTTGATCACAACCTTAGAAATAATGATTGGATTTATTTATTTGGATACTCAAAATTGCATTATATCTCTAAAAATGGAGAAAAAAAGTTTCAATACATTGGGACCAATATTTTTAGTGAGATATCTATCGATTTTAAATTAAGAAATAATTGGGAAGATGAAACGTTTTATTTAAAAGGCATATCAGGGTTAATGATTGCAAAGAAAGATGGATATACAGATATATCCACTTATAGTGAATACTATCATTTACAGTTGTTTAACTATAAAAGACTTACTCAATACTGGTCGGATTTTATAATCCGGGATTACAAGAATTGATTTTGCTTTTTTCACCATAGAACCCTTGTCTAAGCTGCCAAAGCTTTACCCAAAACATAAGCCCAGATATCAAAATGTTTTTTTCAGCCTTAGCAGTAGCCCACCCTTAGTGGTGAGCTGCCGACTATATTTATTGTATTATTTTAACAGACCTATCCAGCGTTGAATGGAGGGTATTATTAATGGTGAAAGAATAACGGCGATGAGGGTGACGATTATCATTACATTTGTTTGATGCGCAGACTCTCGGATTTGATTTACTTCCGAATGAAGTTGCTCAAACTTATTATTTAAAGTAAGAATCTCTTGTTTTAATTCGTTTCTAACGGAAACTATTTTTTGTTCTAATTCGTTTTTAACGGAATCTATCTCTTGTTTTAATTCGTTTCTAACGGAATCTATTTTTTGATTTAGTTCTGTTTTTACGGAATTTATTTCTTGTTTTAATTCGTTTCTAACGGAATCTATTTTTTGATTTAGTTCTGTTTTTACGGAATTTATTTCTTGTTTCAGTTCTGCCCTTAACAACTCCGATTTTGAATCGGTTCTGTCCCTTAAATCATTTATCTGTTGCGAAAGATAAAAATATGCTGTTTCGCTTATTTTTGCCATATTAGTTTCGTTTGACTCGGTTCCACTGGCAATTTCCCTTTTGGCTTTTGATAAATCCTCCATCGGCATACTCATCACATCCTCTCCCCTGATTAATTTTACCATATTCGTGTAAGGGCAACAACTGTTTTAATATAATGTTTGTGGTTATTTTATGATAATGTCACGTAGACGGGAGAAAAAATTTTTAAAATGTAGCATAATGTTGAAACCTTTTTACGGTACTTTGACTTCCAATTGGACTGCCGGCATGATAACACATACTAATCTTTGCGGTTCAGATAGCTTTTTGGCGGAACAGGATACCACTACGATCCCTGGGACCCTGAAGAAATTTGGGTAAATTTCGAGAGTACAGTAGTGATATGGATGCAGTATATTTATGGCCTTAAAGGAGATGAATGTAAAAGGCAGTCCGGTAGGCTGCCTTTTACACGATATTTTAATTTTTGAGACAGGTGGTGATTTGATATTAAAAGAATTTACAAAATTGCTAAAGCCACTTTAATTATTCAGGTTGCAATGTATCTTTTGTTCTTTTTTTATGGCAAGCCATGGGAAAGTGAAAAATATAGAAAAGAGGTTATAGATTATTTAAAGAATAAATATACAGAACCCATGATAATAAGAGAAATATCGTATGATTTCTTACATAACCGTTACTCGACGGAGGCTTTCCCCGAATCTCATCCGGAATTGGTCTTTAATATAAGAAATTTTAAAGACGATTATAATATTGTGCTCTGGCGCCATCAAGCCCGTAATGATTTCGAATCTGTTCTGAAAGATATATACGGATATCCTGAGAAGTGCACCTTTTCTGCTGAACCGGATAGGGATGAAATACTGGACCTTCAGCTTGACTTTCAGGGAAAAATACCTGACTATATAACGGCAAAAGTTCCTATAGAAATTGATATTGCTATAAGATATGGTCTTACAAAAGAAAATAAAAAACGTGAGTATGAAAAACTGCTGGATCTTATAGATTTTATCAAAGACAAAAAAATGCAAATTACATTTATTATGGTTGAATATAATCAAAGTGGACAATATTTCAAAATCCCTGAAGAATTTCTTCATGAAATAAATGATGCAGATGATTTATCCAAGTGGTTGTTTTATGACAGGGATTAAAAATGGATAAAATATGAACGCTCATATAGAATCGTTCCATTTGAATAGACCGAACTATGAAAGTCATATTTCACAACAAAATAAATTGACAAAAAAATCTTAAAGATAAAATTTGAAAATTCTATTATGCCTTAAACAAGGCGTCTCAAAATATCTAGTATGCGGCGATTATTTTTATAACCGGGTGTATTTCCTATCTTCAAATCCATGTTCGCCCTTGCTTCGTATTCTGCTATCCAATCCCTCCTGCCGTCTGCGCTGGCTTTTGTTAAGAATATATTGGGCCTTACTTTTTGAGGTGATTTACCAGGATCAAAAGTTAAGATCGCATGATCTGCTAGAGATATCTCTCCTGCTTCATACAGTTTTGAGGATATATCACAAAGTTCCTCTAAAGAAGCATTTCTGATATCATATTCTTTAGCAAGTTCTTCCCAAATATTTGAAGAATACCCCGTCTTATGCTCCGTCTTTACTTTTTCCTGCGTCAAGCAATATGTTTTGGGATTATTGCGTACATTAGATTTCATATTTGTCGTGACATATGGCGTTGTTTGATAATAATTTGTGTTGACTATCATTTATCCTTCGCTCCTAATGTTGATTATAATTTTATTTTATATTTTATATAATTTATGCTAAATATTATATTAAATCCGTCATTTTATTCCAAGGATAATTTAATGAAGTGAGAATTTTTGTTAATTGATTTATTCAACTTAACTTTTTAACCTCACCTGTGATCTTTATTTTATTTTTTCAATATATAGTCGCATAAACCCCTAAAAAAGTTTCAACATTATACAAACTTTTATAAAATATTTTTTAGCGATGCCTTTACAGGAGAGTTCAAAGCCAAGGTCGTACTGGAAATCGCCATAGGGCGGTAGTATTTATTATGGCCATACACTAGCTTTATGAAGGAAGTTTATGATTGGTTAATTAGTGTCAAGTTGTCAAGGGTTCTACATTTTTTATTTGGCTGAGGAATTCCATTTCTTTAGGTATAAAGGTGTTCTACAGATTTGATGAGGAACGTTTTTCAATGGTAACTAGGTAGGAAAACGAAATAGCATAGGGGATAATTTATCAATATATTTGTGAGTTTATTCTCCAACCCTGGTCTTTCAAATAAATATATTCTACTACCTTTATCAATATAATGTGTACCTGTTTCTGATTAAGGCGGAGATATTTTTAAGTGATTTGGAATTATTAAATAAATGTCACCAGTCGCGCCTTTGTGACTTAATATCTTTTTCTTGATAAAGCGGGACTATAGCGAGTATAATACAATTAGAAGGATCATAATTATTAAATATATGTCACCATAGATCCGGTGACATATTTTAAAATAACCTGAAAAGTCAAATTAAGGAGGTATTTTGAATGAGGGCGAAAATTCAGGCTTTCGGGAGATTCCTGAGCGGTATGGTAATGCCCAACATAGGCGCCTTTATCGCATGGGGCTTGATTACGGCGTTCTTCATCCCCACCGGCTGGGTGCCCAATGAACATCTGGGCAAACTGGTGGGCCCGATGATTACCTACCTGCTGCCGCTGCTCATAGGATACACCGGCGGCAAGCTGGTGCACGGCGCCAGGGGAGGAGTCGTGGGGGCCGTAGCCACCATGGGCGTTGTGGTGGGTTCCGACATCCCGATGTTTATGGGCGCCATGATCATGGGCCCCCTTGGCGGCTACGTCATCAAGAAATTTGACCAGGCCGTGCAGGACAGAATACCGGCCGGCTTTGAAATGCTTGTCAACAACTTTTCGGCGGGAATCATAGGTATGATTATAACCCTGCTGGCCTATGTAGTAATAGGTCCGGTGGTGCTGGGGCTCAACAAAGTCCTGGAGGCCGGAGTGCAGGCCATAGTCAATGCGGGCCTACTGCCACTGGCGTCGCTCTTTATAGAACCGGCCAAGATTTTATTCCTCAACAACGCCATAAACCACGGCATTCTGGCACCCCTGGGAGTCGAGCAGGTGGCCAAGACGGGTAAATCCATATTCTTCCTGCTGGAGACAAACCCCGGGCCCGGCCTGGGCGTGCTGCTGGCCTACTGGCTGGTGGGCAGGGGCACGGCGAAACAATCGGCACCCGGCGCCGTCATAATCCACTTTTTCGGCGGAATTCACGAAATATACTTCCCCTACGTCTTGATGAATCCAATTCTGATCCTGGCGGTCATCCTGGGTGGAGCCACGGGGGTATTCACCTTTGTGGTGCTGGGCGCCGGCCTTGTGGCGACACCTTCACCCGGCAGCATCTTTGCCGAAATTGCCATGACGCCTAAAGGCGGATACTTCCCGGTGCTGGCGGGCATTGCGCTGTCGGCTCTGGTCTCCTTCCTGGTTTCGTCGGTACTGCTGAAAAGATTTGCCGGTCAGGAAGAAGGAGATATTTACGAGGCCCAGGAGATGGTGGACCGGCTCAAGGGCAAGAAAGCCTTTCACGCCGTTGAAAAAAAGGCTGCCATAAATAAAATAGTTTTCGCCTGCGACGGCGGCATGGGTTCCTCGGCCATGGGGGCTTCCGTGTTGAGAAAGAAGATACAGCAGGCAGGACTTGATGTAGAAGTCGTCCATGCGGCTATAAACGAGATTCCGCCGGATGCGGACCTGGTCATTTCTCACAGGGAATTGACCCCGAGGGCCAGGGCTGCCGCCCCCAATGCGGAACACATCTCCATAGAGGCTTTCGTCAACAACCCGGTGTACGACGAGATAGTAGAAAGGTTGAAAAAATAAGGGAAAATGGTGAATAATAAGAGTAACAGCTTTGCTGTTACTCTAACTTTTGCCGGGGAAAATCCCGCGGGACCGGTTGATGCCCTGCCGGGCCCGGGGAAATGCCCGTGAGGCGCATATATTCTTTTTGGGACCGGTGAAAAACATGGATTTGCCTTTTTCCGAAAGAGAGATCAAAATGGTGGGTTTTTTACTGCAGGGTCCCGCCACCGCCGAGAAAATAGCAAAAAACCTTGGAATAAGCCGCAGAACTGTGCTCCGGGAGCTGCCGGATCTTTCCAAAAAACTGGAGGCCTTTAATGTAACCCTGGAAAGGAAGGCCGGGAGCGGCCTGTCTCTAAAGGGGGATGAGGAAGACCTGAAAAGGCTGCGGCGGGAGCTGGAAAGCACCACGGGCCAATCCAGGATAACCCCGGAAGAGCGTCGGCAGGCCATACTGCTTTATCTGCTGGAGCAAAAGGAACCCGTAAAACTCTATGCCATTGCAAGCCGCTTCAACGTGACCGAAGCTACCATCAGCTACGATCTGGACAGGATTGAAGAAAACGTCAGCCGCTACGGCCTGAAACTCCTCCGCCGGCCGGGGCTCGGGGTAAGGCTTGAGGGGCCTGAGGAGGGGCTTCGGCAGCTTATCCTGGACCTTTTCTACCGGAACTTTCAGGAAGACCAGCTGTTGAAGATTCTAAAGGATAACATCCCTGGCGGAAAACCGCCGCAGGGTTTCAACTCCGGAGAGGTGAGAGACCGGTTGTTGAAGCTGATAGACGCCCGGGTGGTCGAAAAAATAGAAAGGGCCCTTGACGACCTGCTGGACGATCTGAAATTTCCCCTGGCCGACAGCGCCTATGCCGGGCTGGTGGTGCACATCGCCCTGGCCCTGGACAGACTGAAGGGCCGGGACACAGTATCCATGGATCAAAATCTGCTCATGAGTTTGAAAAAAACCAGGGAATTCGACCTGGCGGATAAACTTTCCCGGGAACTGGAGAGATCTTTCGGCATTAAAATACCCGAAGAAGAGACGGGATATATCACCATGCACCTGCTGGGCGCCAAAATCCGCGCTGACGGAGGTTTCGACGAATTCTTCCTGATAGACCACAGGGAGGCCACCGAAGCCGCCGGGCTTATTTTGCAAAAGGCCGGTGAGGAACTCGGCACGGATCTTCTCCAGGACAGGAGGGCCCTGGAAGACCTGGCTGTGCATTTAAAACCCGCCATCTCGCGCCTCTGCCTTGGGATGGAGATAAGAAACCCGCTGATAAAAGAACTCCGGCAGAACTATCCCCGGCTTATGGAAGTGGCCCAAAAAACCGCCCGTATCATTGAAGATAAGTTCGGCGTAAAGGTGCCCGAACCCGAACTGGGTTTTATAGCCATGCACATAGGCGCGGCCCTGGAGAGAAAGGAAGGCGGGGGCAGGGTAAAAGTGCTTCTGGTCTGCGCCAGCGGCATAGGCAGCGCACGGATGCTGGCCGGCAGGGTAAAGAAGGAACTGCCGGAGCTGGATGTGCAGCAGGTGGTGTCGCTGGCGGATGTGATGAAAGCCCTGGAGAAAGACCCCTTTGTGGATATGGTGCTTACGACGGTGCCCCTCGAGCTCGACGGGATACCCGCGCTTAAAGTCTCGCCGCTGCTGACCGAACAGGATATCAGGTCGATAAGGGAGCGCTTAAAACTCGGAGTAAAAAACCGCGGCAGGTCCGGCGCCGAAGATGCCCCGTTAAAAGCTGACAAAGCGGATACCGGTGGCAGGGCGGGCGTTATCTTCGACCTGCTGGAAGACTTCATGCTGAAAGAAGGTATAGAAGCCCGGGATATAAGAGAACTTGTTACGAAAATCGCCGGAACGATATCGGATGCCGTCCCGGGCGTATGCCGGGCTAAAATAAAGGAAGACCTTTTTTCCCGCCACAACATGGCGGGCTGCGGGGTGCCTGGTAAGGGTCTGGCGGTGCTCCACGCCAGGAGCGCCGGGGTCGCAAAGCCTTTCCTCGGGGTTTTCCGCCTGAAAAACCCCCTGGTCATGAGAAATATGGACGGAGCTTTAGAGGCGGTTTCGACATCGCTGGTGATGCTGCTGCCATCAAACCCATCGCCCGGTGAGAGGGAGGTTATGGGTCAAATCAGCGCCGCCATTATAGAGGACCCCGGCTTTGACGCACTGCTGCGGGAGGGTGCTGAAGCGGATATTATCAGAGAATTGCTCAAGATATTGAGATAGGGAGGAAAAGCATGACTTTCAACTGGTTTAGAAAAAAGGAGAAAAAAGAAAAGGAAGATGAAATCCTGACAAAAGACTCCATTTTACTGAACGCCAGTGCAAAAGACAAATACGAGGCCATAGAGATAGTAGGGGGTATCCTGGTAAAGCAGGGCAAAGTTGATCCTTCATATATAGACGCCATGAAGGCCCGGGAGGATATGCTGACAACTTACATCGGAAACGGCATAGCCATTCCCCACGGAGTGGGGGAAGCCAAAGAAAAAATCATCAAGAGCGGCATTTCGGTGGCCCGGTTTCCGGAGGGAGTGGATTTCGGGGGGAACAAGGCTTATCTTGTCATAGGAATTGCAGGGAAGGGTGACGAGCACCTGGATATTCTGGCCAATATCGCCTCGGCATGTGAAGACGGGGAGCGGGTCAGGAAGCTCATAAACAGCGCTTCGAAGGATGAGATTTATGACATACTGACGGGAGGGGGACACAATTGAAGAACGCGGTGCACTTCGGGGCCGGCAATATAGGCCGGGGATTTATAGGGCTTTTGCTTTCCCGGGCGGGATACCGGGTGACTTTTGTCGATATATCGAAAGATATAATTGACGCCGTAAACGCCAGGGGGCGCTATACCGTGACCCTGGCGGGAGAGGTGGAAGAAGCTCTCACGGTCGAGAACATCAGGGGCGTTCTTTTCACCGACGAGGAGCGGGTGGCTGAAGCCGTTTCCCGGTCGGATATCGTCACTACGGCCGTCGGGCCGGGAGTCCTTCAAAGGATAGCTCCAGCGCTGGCCCGGGGATTGCAACTGAAGATTTCTGTCAATCCGGACGCCCCTTTGAACATAATCGCATGTGAGAATATGGTCGGGGCGTCGGAATATTTAAGGGGGGAAGTTTTCAAGCGCCTCTTGCCTGAGGAGATTGCCGCCCTTGAAAAGTCGGTGGGATTTCCCAATGCCGCGGTGGATCGCATAGTCCCTCCCCGGAAGGGCGATGATATTCTGGCGGTTACCGTGGAGCCCTATTTCGAATGGGTCGCCGATCGAAAGGCCTTTAAAGGCCCGATTCCCGAAATACCCGGCATGCGGGCGGTGGAAAACCTCGGGGCCTATGTGGAGCGGAAGATTTATACGCTGAACACAGGCCACGCCGTGGCGGCTTACCTCGGATACCTCAGGGGATACGGCACCATAGGGGAGGCCCTCAAAGATCCGGCCGTATTTGAAACCGTAAAAGGCGCCATGGAGGAGGCGGGTACGTATCTTGTGGCACGCTTCGGTTTTTCTCCCGGTGAGCACCAAAAGTATATAGAAAAGACCTTAAAGCGCTTTGTAAATCCGGCTTTGAAAGATGAAGTGGTCCGGGTGGGGCGCCAGCCCCTGAGGAAGCTGGGACCGGAAGACAGGCTGGTGTACCCCGCCGTGAAGGCGGCTGAGCTGGGGCGAACCCCGGAGAACCTGGCCCGGGGCATCGCCGCGGCGTTGAAGTTCGACTACGAGGGGGATGAGGAAGCCAGGATCCTCCAGGATATGATAGGCAATGAGGGAGTTAAAAAGGTTCTGGAAAAAATATGTGGTATCTCTGAAAAGCACCCGTTATATGAGGTAATAATGAAATATTATCGCCATAGCTAGACGGAATATGATTTTTGTGAAAAGGATGTTATATCATTTTTGTGCAGGATGAACCGGCCACATGGCCGGCTGTATCCTATTCATAGCGGAGAGCTTCGATGGGGTTAAGGTTCCCGGCTTTACCGGCGGGATAAAGCCCGAAAAAGACCCCCACAAGGAGAGAAAATCCGAAGGCCACGCCTATTACGGGAATTGTAACTTTTACGCTGATGTTCATGAGAGCGGCGGCTGCGTAGCTCAACAGAAAGCCGAGAACGACCCCCAATACCCCGCCGCTGCCGCTGATAAAAAGGGATTCGATAAGGAATTGGTACAGTATATCCCTTTTCCTGGCACCAAGCGCTTTCCTTATGCCGATTTCCCGGGTGCGTTCCGTTACGGACACCAGCATGATGTTCATTATGCCTATTCCACCAACAAGAAGAGATATGGCGGCGATACCCCCCAGCATCATGGTAAGCGTACTGGTGGTCTGATTCAATGTATCCAGCATTTGGGTCTGATCAAATATCCTGAAATACTCAACATCGTCATCGGGATTATCCCTGAATATCTTTGCAAGCTTTGATGTGATTTCATCCATCGCCGGTGAAACCGAAGCGGCATCGGCGGCCTGAATATAAATGGTTCTGATTCCACGGGAACGCATCAGTCTTTCGGCCACTGTCACGGGTATAAGCACCTGATTGTCGTTTGAGCCCATCATGGTATTTCCTCTGGACTCCAGGACCCCGATTACCTTAAAGCTCTGCCCGCCTATTTTTATTTCCTGCCCAACCGGATCTACAAAACCGAACAAATCCTCCACCACTTGAGGGCCCAGGATGGCCACCCGCTGTCGAAGACTTATGTCTTCCGCCGAAAAAAATCGGCCCTTTGATACGTTATAATTTCTTACTGTAGAAAACTCGCTGTTGGTCCCCTGAACCTGTACGGTAGAATTTTTACTGCCGTACTTTACGGTTAAATTGTCGGATAAAACCGGAGCCACCCCGCTCACATATGGGCTTTTAGCAAATTCCATGGCCTGCTCGTAGCTTAATGAAGTGACCGCGCCTCTGCCGGTTATATTTACGGTCAGGAGATTGGAACCCAGGCTTTGAATCTGGCTGGTTACCCGGGATGTCGCCCCCTGGCCGATGGATACAAGGGCTATGACCGAAGCCACTCCTATTATTATGCCCAGCATGGTCAAGAAAGAACGCACCTTATTGTCCAGGATACCTCGAAACGCAATTTTAATGGCCTGAATCACACCCATTTAATTTTCCACCTTTTCATCTTTAATAATCTTGCCGTCCTGAATATACACGTTTCTTCCGGCCTGCCGGGCGATGTTGATATCATGGGTTATGAGGATTACGGTCTTTCCGTTTTTGTTTAACTCCTTTAAAATATTCATAATTTCCCGGCCGGATCTTGTGTCGAGGTTTCCGGTGGGTTCGTCCGCCAGTATAACCGGAGGGTCCGTGGCCAGCGCTCTGGCAATAGCCACTCTTTGCTGCTGGCCGCCGGAAAGCTCGGTGGGTTTGTGATTTACCCTGTGGCCGAGCCCCACCGCATTTAATGATTCCAGGGCCCTCTGCCTCCTGGCGGCCGTAGAAAATCCTGCATAAATCATCGGTAATTCCACGTTTTCCAGAGCGGTCAGCTTTGGCAGCAGATTAAAATTCTGAAATACAAAGCCTATGTGGCGGTTTCTTATACGCGCCAGTTGATCGTCGTCGAGTTTGGACACATCTTTGCCTTCGAAGAAGTATTCTCCGCTGGTGGGGATGTCAAGACATCCGAGTATGTTCATGAGCGTGGACTTTCCGGATCCCGAAGGCCCCACGATGGCCACAAACTCACCTTTTTCTATTTCCAGCGAAACACCGTCCAGCGCCCGGACCTCCGTATCGCCCATTTTGTAAATCTTATATATATTGTAAATGCCTATAAGCATTGGCTACCTCCTGCCTTTTTATCTCATAAACATAGGCGGGCCGCCGACGGGCTGTCTTCTGTTAGTGGTGAATCCGCTATTGCCGGAATTAGACGGTATCAACACCACATCACCTTCTTTCAGGCCGCTTTCAATGACCACATAATCCTCATTTCTGAGGCCTGTTTTGACTTCTACCAGGCCGCCCTGTGAAGGCGCCATTGCGGCCCTGTTTCTCTTATTGCCTGCATTTTTATCTGCAGCCGGCATTACAAAGCTTTTTCCGTTCCTCTCCTGAATCGCCGCCACCGGCAGGATGAGAACATCTCTGGCGCTGGCTACAGGTATTTCCACATCCACGGTCATGCCAGCCTTTAATTCCGGTGTCTTATCAAGGCTTACGGTGACATCAAAGGTCGAGACGTTGTTCTGGCTTACCCCCTGTTCGGCGATTTTTTCCACCACACCCTCAAAAACCTTGCCCGGCGCCGCTTCAGCCGTCACTTTTACCGGCATGCCCTCTTTTACTTTGTTGATATCCAGTTCGTCGATGGGGACTACCACCTGCATTTTTGAGTAATTTACTATGACGGCCGCTTTTTCATCCTCTGATGAACTATTTGAGGAGGGCTTTATCAAATCTCCTTCTCTGATATTTTGTTCAATTACGGTTCCGTCAATGGGGGAATATATTTTGAGGTCGTCTAACTGCTTCATTTTGGATGCCAGGTCCAGTTTGGCCTGCTCGAGAGAGCGCTGCATTTTTTCTATGTTTAAATCGACGTCCGATGTGTCGAGAGAAAACAGTTTCTGGCCTTTTTTTACATAATCCCCCTCTTCCACCAGCACTTTTGAAACGGCGGCCGATATCCGGGGTTTTACTTCGAAGGTTTCCCGGGGTTCCAGAACGACTTCTTCCACAGCCTGCATACTGCCGTTTTGCGTGTCAACGGTCACCTGCACTTTTTGTTCCTGGCCCTCCACATAATAATTTCCTTCAATGGTTATGGTGGCATAATAATACACGCCGCCGCCGGCAGAAGGGGTGCCGGCTCTGTCTACACCGGTTACTCTCCCTTCTACGGAATATAGAGAATCCAGGAAGAGCACATCGGCTTTCTGACCGACTTTGATACTTTTAATCTGGGCGGGATTAAAAGGCGCTCTGACTCTGGCCTTTTCGCGGTTTTCTAAAGTGGCTAAAACCGTGCCGGAACTTACCAAATCTCCGGGTTTTACATCAACGGCCGTTATCACGCCGTTTTCGGGGGCGTAGATTTCTGTTTTATTTCTGTCCTTTAAAGCCTCTTCCAGATTCAGTTGCTGCTGGGATACACTTATCCGGGCTTTTTGCAGCTCGATTTCCAGTTCGTCATCCTGAAGCTCATACAGCAGATCGCCTTTTTTAACCACATCACCCTCCTTAATATACACTTTCTTAACCCTGCCGTCCACTTTCAGGTTAATGGTAGCGTCTTCCACAGGTTCCAGCGTGCCGGAACTTTTCAGCACCACATCCAGGTTACCGCGGGTCACCCTGGCCGTCCTGAAAGACGGCGCCTGGGTTTTCCCCGAAGCATTCTTTTTCCACCACAAAAAACCTGCTGCCGTTGACGAGACGATTAAAAACGCTATAATGGCAGTTTTAATTATTTTTTTTGTTTTTTTTGACAATGGTTTACCTACGTTCATTCAGCTTACCACCATCTTCCATAACTTTTTTATTAGTTTATCACATAGTTGTTATAAAATTGTTAAAGAAATCTAAAAGTTTGCTCAAGGTTTATAAAAAACGGCATATACTTATTGACAGCGAAAAATAATAATAGTATAATAAAACTACCGTAAGTGGAGGTGACATTGATGGGAGACATAATAATAGACGACAGGGCCAGAAAATACATTCTCGACAAGAATAACGACGCGATAACCGTTAAGCTGGAGCGCTACGGCGGGGGGTGAGCCGGCTGCACATATTTGCCTGCCGTGTATGTAGGCGCACCAGCCGATACCAGCGAATATACTGTAAAAGATGTGGACGGCATAAGGGTTTATGTGAGCCCCTTCGTGAGACTGGAAGACGGACTCAAAATATTCATGTCGGGGTTCGGGCCGTTTAAAGGCCTGGCGGTGGCACCGCTCAACTATTAGGCTATTTGCGGTGTTCCTTATAAAGCTGTATAAACTTTATTATAAAATTGAATTCGTCGGGGGTGCAGTCGGCCAGCAGTTCCAGCGCCGAGCGCACCCTGGGATCCAGAAAAAGCTCTTTCAGGGCCGGGTTCATGGGACGCAGCAGGGCGGATATTTCGTCGTCGTCGGCCACGAAGTAGCAGGGGGAAAGGGAAAGGGCGGAGGCTATCTTTTCCAGTGTCTTGATAGAGGGTTCCACCCTGCCGCTCTCTATCTGGCCGATGAGGCCGGGGGAGACTCCGGCTTTTTTAGCCAGTTCCGACTGGGTGAGGCCGCGCTCGCATCTGACCTTTTTCAGCTTGTAGCCCACGTGGCTGGCGGCCATCAGGTCGTCGGGGCATACGCCCAGGGCGGCGGCGATGCTCTTTAAAGTTGAAAGGGACGGCATGGCCCTGCCGGTCTCGATGTGGCACAGATAGGCGCCGGATATGCCCGCCTTTTCCGCCAGCTGCGCAAGGGTCATCTTCTTTTCCCGGCGCAGAAGCGATATCTTATCCCCCAGGGCCACGGGTCTGGGCGCGGGCGCATCGGGGCGCTCAAAAAATCCCTCTCTGGAAATATTGAGAGCCGTGGCCAGCTTATCGATGGTCTCAAGGGAAGGCTGCTTTTTGCCCCGTTCGATTTCGCTCAGGTAGGATACCGAAAGGCCGGCCCGGCGGGCCAGCTCCTGAAGGGAGAGGTTTCTTTTACGCCGGAAATCCCGGATTAATTTGCCGTCTATCATAAGCATGACTTCCTTTCCATATACTTTCCAGGCGATGCTTTCGAAGCGCTGTCTGGGCATTTTCTCAAAACATAACGGATATCACTTAAAGGATTGCCCTAATGGTACTTCACAAAATTATATATACTATAGTTACATTATAGTATAACCATAAACCGGCGTCAATGAGCACACACGGGCCTGCCGGGACACACCGCAGGCTCGATGCGCCATACATTTTTTAGGCATTTTAAGGGAAAATAAAAAAGTAATCAGAATGCGGTTTTACTGACTGTTACAACTTCTGCACCATCCCCTATATTGAAACCTTGCTCCGAATTCTCCGGCGGCAAGGGGCTGAACTTTCAGCCCGAATTAAAAACTTGAAAATCTGTAAGGAGGAATTACCATGAAACCGATAACATTAACCGATGAAAATTTCGACAGGGAGGTTATCCAGGCCGAAGGCAAAGTTCTGGTCGACATGTGGGCGCCCTGGTGCGGGCCGTGCCGCATGATGGGGCCCGTGATCGACGAAATCGCGGAGGAATACGAGGGGACTTTGAAAGTGGGCAAGCTGAACGTCGACGAAAACCCGGACACCGCCGCCCGCTATGGGGTTATGAGCATCCCCACCCTGCTCGTGTTTGAAAACGGCCAGCTTGTCAACAAGATGATAGGCTTCAGGCCAAAGCGCGAGCTTTTATCCGAAATCGGTGTGTGAAAAAAAGTTGTAATAAAAACCTTGCGAAATTTTTCCTGATGTTCTCATTACCGTCAAATGGCATAAGACCCGCTCCTGATTCGGGGCGGGTTTTTAAATTTTTTAAAATACCTCATTCCCCATAGTGACATTTTATCACGATAGTCTACAAGGTGACATTATCATAAAATAACCACAAATGACTCATGAATTATTTGACATAAATTAAGGCAAAATATATAATACTAAATGCAAATGCAAATGCAAATATTTTGCAGCTGGAGGACCTTATCTTTATGAAAAAAGACAGGAACACCTTTAAAATCATCGTGTATTTGCTGGCTGCTGTCCTTGTTATTTCAACCGCGGGTTGCGCCGTAAAAAATAGCCTCCCGTCACCCGTGGGGGACCGGGCGGTTTCCCCGGAAATCTACACCACTTTTTATCCCCTGTACGATTTTACTGAAAAAATTGCGGGCGATAAGGTCCGGGTTGAAAACGTGGTGCCGGCAGGGGTGGAGCCCCATGACTTTGAGCCGTCGCCCAGGGATGTGGCCAAAATACAGTCGGCAAAGGCCTTTATATTTTTGAGCCGGACCATGGAGCCCTGGGCGAAGAAATTGCAGGGAGAACTAGAAGGCAAAGGGGTGAAGGTCATTGAAGCGGGCAAAAACCTGATAAAGGGCGATGACCCGCACATCTGGCTGGACCCCGTGCTGGCAAAGGAGGTTTCCCGCAGGATTTTCACTGCACTGGTGGAAATCGATGAAAAAAATAAGGCCTACTATGAAAAAAATTTTGAACGGCTTGCAGCAAGATTTGACGACCTTGACCGGAAATACAGAGAGACCCTCTCCGGAGCCAAAAAAAAGGACGTTGTGACTTCTCATGCGGTACTTGGATATCTTGCCGAGCGCTATGGTTTAAATCAAATACCTATAACGGGCCTTTCGCCCCAGGAAGAGCCGTCTCCCAGGAAGATGGTGGAACTGGCAGAGCTATGCAGGCAAAGAGGTGTAAAGTACGTTTTTTTCGAGACCCTGACGGGCCCCAAACTGTCGGAAACTCTTGCTCGGGAGGTGGGCGCCGGGACACTGGTCTTAAACCCCCTGGAGGGCCTGACTCCCGAAGAAGTCAAGGCCGGGGAGGATTACTTTTCGATCATGGAAAAGAACCTGGTGAACTTAAAGAAAGCACTTTCGGAATGATGAAAAATCCGAAACTTTTTTAGGCTGGTGATGTTATGTTCTGTGGGATTTTTCCCGGATGCGGAGATTCTGATTTCAAGACCGGCGCGGGGAAAGCTCCATTCGCCCCTGCCGGAAGGGAGGTGGTCGGGCTTTCGGGCGTCACTTTTTCCTATGACGGCGGCACCGTCCTGGAAAATGTAAGTCTTTCGGTGAAGGCTGGGGATTTTGTGGCGGTCATCGGGCCCAACGGCGCCGCCAAGTCGACTCTGATGAGGATCATGATTGGGCTGTTGAGGCCGAAGGCGGGCCGGGTGCGCCTGTTCGGCTCGGATGTGAGGAATTTTAAGGAATGGCATAGGATAGGTTATGTATCACAGCAGGCGGGTCAGATAAATACGGAGTTTCCTGCCACCGTCGAAGAGGTGGTTTCATTGGGGTACTACAGCGGCTTTGGAAAAGTTTTTGACAACGCTGCGAGGAAGGAGGCCGTTAAGAGAGCTCTGAAGCTCACAGGCATTGCTGAGCTTTCGGGGCGCCTGGTTGGGGAGCTTTCCGGGGGCCAGAGGCAAAAGGTTTTCCTGGCAAAGGCCCTGGTAAGGAGTCCCGAAGCTTTATTTCTCGACGAACCCACCACAGGCATCGACGCCGCTTCGCAGCGGGAATTTTATGAATTGCTGGTGCGCCTGAACAAAGACCTGGGCATTACGGTAGTTATTATAACCCACGACATCGGGGCGGCCTTCGACAAGGCCACCAGGATTTGCTGCGTAAAAAATAAAAAGGTCTTTATCCACGAAAATACGGATGAAGTTACAGAGGAACATATCGCGGAAGTTCTGGGCTACAGGCTACCGCATGGTTCCCGGGCGGCTGGCGGCTAGGGATATCCCCCGGTGCCGGGCTGCTGCGGGTAAAGGATTTTGAAAGATGTGGAGAGATTAAGATGGGAGTTTTCAGCTATGATTTTATGGTGAGGGCTTTTGCGGCCGGAACTATGACAGCCGTAATGGCTTCGGCCATCGGGGTGTTTATAGTTTTGAGGCGCATGTCCATGGTGGGAGACAGCCTGTCCCATGCTTCTCTGGCCGGTGTGGCATCCGGCATGCTGTTCGGCTTTTATCCCTTTTACGGCGCCCTGGTTTTTTCCGCCGTGGCGGCGGTCTTCATAGAGGTTATCCGGGAGGCTTTTAAAAAGTACGCCGAAGTCGCACTGGCGGTGACGATGTCCGGAGGAATGGGTCTTGCGGTGGTGCTCATCAGCCTCGGGAAATCCTTTAACGCGGATCTTTTTTCCTATTTATTCGGCAGTCTGGTGGCGGTGTCGCCGTCCGACGTCAGGATAATAACCGGCACCGGCCTTTTCATAATCATTTCGATAGCCCTGCTTTACCGGGAACTCTTCTCCATCACTTTTGACGAAGAGGCGGCAAGGCTTTCGGGAGTTCCGGTGCGGACGGTGAACATATATTTTACAGTAGTGACGGCCCTGGCGGTGGCCCTTTCCGTGAGGGTTGTGGGAACCCTGCTGGTCTCGGCCCTTATGGTAATACCCGCCGCCGTGAGCCTTCAGTTGGCCCGCAGTTTTAAAGCGGCCTTCGGCGTGGCCCTGGCGGTGGCGCTGTTTTCGGTAATTCTGGGGCTTTATGTATCCTTTGCCCTGGACCTGGCCCCCGGCGGCGCTATAGTGCTGATAGCGGTGGCCGTGTTAATGGCCGTCCTCATCCTAAAGGGGGTAAGAAGCCGGTGGATGTAGAAAAACTGCTCAAAGAAAACGAACTCAAGGTTACCCCCCAGAGGAAGGCCATTCTGCAGGTCCTTGAAAAGTCAAAGGCACTCCTCAACGCCCAGGAGCTCTTCCAGGAGGTCATAAAGCTCGTGCCCGGCACCAATTTTTCCACCATATACCGCAACCTGGACCTGCTGCTTTCGAGGGGAATCCTGTGCCGGATAGCCTCGGAAAGCGGCGGGGTGCTGTACGAACTCCGGCGCCGGGGAAATCACCACCACCACGTCATCTGCAAAGGGTGCGGGGCCGCAATTCCTGTGGACTTCTGTCCCATGAAAGCCATGGAAAAAGAATTGGACGCCCGGGGCTTTACCCCCACGGAACACCGCTTCGAGATTTACGGCTATTGCAATAAGTGTTACCGGAAGCGCTCAAATTAAAAAACTGGCGGGCCTTGCTGGCCCGCTTTTTTATCATGAGGTTTATCATTCGATTAAAATTATAACCGTAAAGTTGAAAAATTGACCAAAAAAATTGCAAAATTGACAGTTAAGGTTTAAAAATATGCAAATAAGGATACATTTTCCTAAACTGGCCATAATTGATGATATAATATAACTGAGATTTCACCATTTTCAAATAACAAAGAGAGGATGGTGATGTGGTTAAAGCTAGGCGTCCATGATACAGTATGAGAAGCTATCCCGGGCCTTTCCCCTATGTGAAGAAGAGGGTGAATCCATGATATTTTAACTGGGAGGAATCAAAAATGTTTATCCGCAAAAGACTCATATCGCTGCTGATCTGTAGTTTGCTTATTATAACTTCAGCGTCGGTTGTTTTTGCATCTGATATTGTATCAGGTATAAAAGTTAAGCTTGGTGATAATAAAACCCCGGAAAATGAACAAACCGAAGGAGTAAAATCGATTATTATTAAGGGGGAAGAAAATTTCAAAAAGTTAGCGGATAGAGGTATTATAAGATCTTACAATTATACCTCGCCGGAAAAAGATCAAGGAGTGCAAACAATTATTATTAAAGGTGAGGAAATTATCAAAGCACTGGAAGGCAGGCGCCTGCGGGGCTATAAAAAAGATTCGCCGGAAAATATCAGCGTTTTAAGTGATGATGAGGTTAGCCCGTATGGAACAAGCATACCAACTAAAACCTGGGATTTACAAAAGGGTGGTAGAAGCTTTACGTATAGTTTTAAATCATATTTATATTCAGATTATAACTATATACCTTATGATGATGGAATTGCTCCATCTATATGTATTACAATTGATAAACCCGAGACTTCACATAACCTGAAAATGCAGCTAATAGAGTCAGGAACAAATAAAGTTGTTGCAGAATTTGAAGAATATATTGACGATGGATATAGATGGATGATAGATAATTTGTCTAGAAGTAAAAAATATTATATTAAATTTATAAGCCCTGATAATAAACAAATAAGAGGTTCGGGAGGAGTAGCGTAATAAAAGCAAGCATAATAAAAGTTATTCAATTTAACTGAATTATAAAGGAGCCGAGGGCTCTTTTTTTATTGTAATCCATTTAAAAAAAGAAACCTTCTTGGCACTTTTTTCGTCTATATTAACGGGGAAAATGTAACTGAATTTTTGGTGCGTATACCGGAGAAGGTATGTCGCCAAACTTGGGAAGGAAGGGGATATGTAGACGGAAAATGAGCAATGTAGAAACAGTGTGTTTTGACCTTAAAAATAAAAACGAGATTGTTTTCCTTAATCCAAATGAAATTGTAATGATCTGTCTAAAAAGTAAATTAGCCGAAATATATACAAAAACCGGGGAAACTTATATTATTAAAAACACTTTAAAAGAGATTGAAAGTAAGTTGAAGGGTGACAATTTTTTTCGCAGCCATAAATCATTTTTGGTAAATTTAAATTATATTAAGAGAATTATTAACAATTATGGTGAATGGGAAATAGAGTTCTTTTGTATTGAAGAAAAAGCAATTATCAGCAGAAGAGGCAGGAAGGAACTGAAAAAAGTCGTGATAAACCTAAATCGTTGATTCGCATTTCAATAACATAGACTTTCTTGTTGTTGCTCATGTTTTCTGATCGCATTCTGCTAAAATTGACTGTCCAAAAATTTTACAACCTCTCAAAAATCGCGAGTAATTGCTTGACCATTGATAGGTGTAAGTCTCATAGTAATAGCGGCCGTTTTATCCGATATTTGTGATGTCAAAGAGAAAGGCTGCACAGACAATAATGGCGATTGGGTAGACTTTACTTATGGAAGAGCATACACAGGGCCTTAAAAACTACCTGTTGTAGAGGAACACCAGGACTTAATTCAAGAGATTGAAAATGTACATCCAGGATTCATAATTGTAAAAATTGAGTCCCCTTGTCCGGAAAAAGGAATAATTGTCATTGAATATGCGTCTAAGTTATTGTACCATTTTCGTTATAGCTTTTATAACCATATCAGTAGCCGCTTCTAAAATGCTAATTATTTTTCTCATAAATAACCTCTCCTTCTTGACAAAAGTAATCCGTTATATACTGCACTATAAAAAGATCCGCTAGTCTGAACCTTTAAACTTAAATTGTATCTAAAAGAATCTTATGCTTTCTCTTAAAATTTTTCCTCCCAGTACAAATTGTTCTCAGCTTGTTTTATCACTATTTTCTAAGAACCGATGCCTATCTCAATGGAATCACCCTCTTTCCCAATAAATTACCTTTCTACTATATATAAAGACATTGAGCTCAAAAATTATTCCATAAAAACCCACTTTTCTAAAAAAATTTTTAAAAAATGAAACCTTTTTTTGCATTTCTTCGTCTTAATATATAGGGAAATGCAAATGGGGAGTTTTCATGGAATCGTATATTGAAAAATGGATTAAATATAAAACTTACAGGTTTTTGAAGAAAAACCATGCTCAGAATAAAAAAGAGAAATTAATATTAAACTGTCCGGTGGTAATGGAAGGTAATGAAGTTGAGGTAATTGACCTGATAGCTACAGAAGATAGCGTTTTTGAAGATCAGGCCTGTGAACGATTAGTTTTGAAACAAGCTTTATCAATTCTTTCGTCTCTAGAGAGAAAAATTTATCTTATCAGCGTAAGAGGTTACAATCAAACCGAAATAGCCAAAAAGTTAAGAATCAGCTAGTCAAAAGTAAGTAAAACGATGAAGAAAGCCCTAAAAAAATGAGAGATTATTTAAACCGAATAGGATACAAAAGAAGGGAGTAATAAAAATTGCAAAAAGACTTAGTGCAACAAGGAGGGATTATGGAAGAAAAGATAATAAAAAAAATACATGCCTTTGATATTAAAATATTTCCGTTTGGCAACGCATAATATCAGGGAAGATCTTGAAAAGGAATTGATTCTTGAGATAATTGAATTTTATCGAAAGGGCAAATGCCAATAACAGGTTTTATAAGAAAATATTTGAAAGAGAGATGGATTATTATTCGTTCGACACTATTGGTATAAGGTTTTATCTGGAAAGATATACAGACGAAAAATGGTCAGAGTATGAAACATAGTCTGTCATTGAAGAATATAACACTTATGAAGTTTGGGGAGAGGTGAATTCCGTTTCTGTTTTTAAACAGGGACTGCTGTGATTTGGTCGTAGAAGGCTATACTGAGAATTATTCTGCCATGGAAGAAATCGGCGTAACTATTGAGTCCTATAGAAAAGAAAGCAAATTTCAATTACTGACCCGTAACCTTCTACTATGATATAAAGACATCGGACCTCAAAAATTATTCCATGAAAATACATTTTTCTCAAAAAATTTTTTTACCGCCTCAGGCTTTATAGCAGAAAAAGATATGATAACATTTTACGAAAAATTACAGTATATCGATTAAAATTGAGAGAAAAAATACAAGAATCTTTGTTTCAAACCCTCGGGCCTTATGCCCGGGGTTTTTGTTCTGAAAGATGGCGGAATTAGTCCCATGTTTTTTTAAAAGGACGGAACTTTTTCGGCCATTTTTCCGTCTAAATAATATATAGTGGTAATGAACTTCCAAGGCTATATTTAAACCTTTCTCTATTCCTTCACCATCTAAAAATAGTATATAGTGGTAATGAACCTGAATGGTTTCAAATCTGATATTTAAAATATAATTACAAGAATCGGGAGGAAAGATCATGAACAGTGAACTGGAAAAACGAATTCGGGAAGCGAGAGAAAAACGGGATACGGCTATAAGAATAAAGAAAAAATTGGAATCTGTTAAAAAAGATTTATCCCAATCAACGCAGAGAAAAATGGAATTAGCCGTGATTCTCGAGAAAGAAAGAAGAGATGTGGAAAATCTAAAACATTTGAGTCTTGCTAATGTTTTTGCCACCATCATGGGTAACAAAGATGAGAAACTTGACAAAGAACAGCAGGAGTATCTTGCGGCCAGGTTGGAATATGAAACATCTCAGAGAGTTGAACAAGAGCTTTTAAAGCAGTTAAAATCTCTGAGCTCTCAAATGGAATCACTGGAACACGCCGAGCAGGAGTATCAAATGCTCTTGAAAGAAAAAGAGGAAATATTGAAAAATAAGAAAAACCAGGCAGCGGGCGAACTGTTTCAGCTTTCCGAGGAAGAGGGGCGTCTTCAGGCCAGGGAAAAGGAACTCCTGGAAGCCAGAGAAGCTGCAGGTTATGTGCTATCATCTCTGGAAAGGGTTTTGGACAGCCTGGATAGTGCCGCTGGTTGGGGAATATGGGATATGCTCGGCGGAGGCCTGATTTCCACTGCCATAAAACATTCAAAAATCGATGACGCCAGAGACGCCATAGCCGATGTTCAATACAATTTGCGACGCCTGCAAAGAGAATTGAAAGATGTCCAGATGGATACGGATCTTGAAATAAATATAGATGGATGTTTGACCTTTGCCGATTACTTCTTTGATGGGATCATAGTGGACTGGATGGTGCAATCCAATATCAATGAAGCACTGAACAAAGCCCGTGAAGTGAACGAAAGGGTAAAACGATTGAAGGATCGCCTGGAAGAGGAGCTGAGTCAAAATGCCTCGGAAATGGCGCAATTGAGGCAGAAAAAAGAACAGCTGATAGAACAGACCATGATTTAAAAGAGGATTTTTGCATATTCTTTTCTTCAACGGCCGGTACATGGGGAGGCCTTGTAAATACACCGGGAGGAGCCACGGCCTTTTCCGCCTCTATGGCGACTTTTTGTAGTTTTGCCGCCGGCGGCTTACCGCATCTTCCGCAGATCAGGGCAATTCAACCAGAAACCTGCGGTGACTTATACCTGAAGCGACAAGACCCCCGATGATGGTTAAAAATATATGGCCCCATAACGGGTAGTACCGTAAAATGGGAGGTGTTTTTTCTTGAAAAAAGATTCCCCAGAAGAGAAAAATGAATTTGAAAAGGATATGGAAGATTTACAGGATTGGCTGGATAACCAGTATAACCCCGGACATTACATAGGCACAGGCCGCGTCCCGAGACCTGTAGGCAGGTTAACAAAATACCCCCTTTTACTCATTATTGTCGGCCTGCTATATATTGCTCCAGCCATAATGGTTCTCGTTTCTTCGAAATTTACCTTGTTTTCTTTAATATCTTTAATCATTCCTTTCCTCATATCCATCGGTCTTTTAATCGGAGGTGTTCAAAAATATTCACGAATGAGAAACCGCAAGAAGAAGAATGAAAAATGACTTCTAGACCGGGAGGGATAACTCTGAATTATCGAAGTCAGGGTGCCAGGACAGCCTGTGATATTACGGGCCCGCCACTGAGCATTAAAAGGCGGGTTTATGATAGCAGCTCCAGCGGGAGGTCATAGACGGGGTAACGGGCAATAAAAGGGGCGAAGAACTGATGATCGGGATTGTTTTATAGCTAATTTATTGCCTTCTGTCACATTTTCCTTTTTTGCTGTGTTAATATATATGAAGACCGGGCCCGGAGGAGGGGGTGTTCTTCTGGAGTTCAAGAAAGTATTCATGGAATACTATGACAGGATATTGAGACAGCTCGCATGCATGCTGCATGACCCGTACCTGGCGGAGGATCTGGCCCAGGAAGTCTTTATAAGGCTTTACGAACATCCCCTGAAAAATGAAGAGTATTTGGGAGCATGGCTTTACCGGGTGGCGAAAAACGTAGCTTTAAACCGCATAAGGAGTGACAGGAGCCGTATGTTGAGAGAAGCCAGGGTGTGGGAGATGGATGGGCTGCCTGTATACACGCCCTTTCAGCAAAATGAAGAAGTGATGCATGTGCGCGAGGTTTTAAACGCGATGGATGAAAGGGACAGGACCATCCTGATAATGAAGCATTCGGACTATTCCTATGATGAGATAGCAAAAGTTTTGAAGGTGAAAAAGACTTCGGTGGGGACCCTTGTGGCCAGGGCCCAGAGGAAATTTAAAGAACTGTACGGGGAGGTGTGAAGCGTGTGCTATGATGAGGGCATGATCCAGGCGTATATAGACCTGGAACTTTCTCCGGCGGAATCGAAAGAGGTTTGCAAGCACCTGAAAATATGCGAAAAATGCCGGAGAAAATACGATGAGATGAGTGCAGTCGATGCTTTTGTGGAAGAGAAGCTGGCCATGGAGGAAAAGGCTTTTAACCTTCTCTGCAAAGACGGGGCCTGGGATAGATTTAACCGGCGCCCCGCTAAAAACAATATTGAAAAAGGAGTGTTTTACATGATAAACAGGTACAAAAAGATAGCGGCCGGAGCGGCTGCAGCGGTGCTTATCTCTTCAATAATATGGGTGGCTCCCGTGAGAAATGCGGCGGCGGATTTCCTGAGCATTTTCAGAGTATCCAAATTTAAAGCTGTAACTTTCACCTCCGACGATTTGGCCAGAATAAAGGAGCAACTTGAAGAAAAAGGTATGAAAAATATTGACCTTAAACAATATGGGAGGGTGAAGGTTGAAGGAGGGGGTCTGAGTAAAGAGCTTAAGTTTGAGGAAGGTTCATCATCGGATGAGGTTTTAAAATCAGCTTTAAAATCAATAGAAGATGATATGGGTATAGACATTGTGCTGCCGGAAGTCCCCGAAGGCTTCAGACTGACAAATATACGGGTGTCGAATCCCGCACGTATAGAGATAACTCCCAATGTTAAAAATCTGAATCAGCTGATTTCCACATTCGGCGGGACGAAGTTCTTTCCCGAAGTCCTGGACGGCAAGACCTTTTCAATTTCCGTAAAAAACGACGTCGTTTTGTCCTATGAAGGCTCATTAAAACGCGGCGGTATAACGCAGTGGATAACCATACAGGAAACGGAATCACCTGATATTCTTGTGCCTGATAATGTGGACCTGGAAGCCGTGAGGGACGCAGTGGTTTCTCTTCCCTTTATGCCGGAAAATATAAGGCAACAGCTGGTCGATATAAAAGACTGGAAAAATACTTTGCCCGTGCCTGTCGGAGATGATACGGATGTCAGGAATATCGCTGTAAACGGCAGTCAGGGGATATTTATATCTACACGGCACAGTAATTCCGCTGTATGGTCCGATGGAAAATTCATGTACTGGATAAATACTTCACTGCCGGAAGAGCAGGTTCTTCAGATAGCGGAGTCTTTGAGGTGAAAAAATGGTAATAGAGACCTTTAACCTTACGAAGCAGTATAACGGCCGGGGCGGATGTACAGACATCCGCCTTGCGGTCGGTGAAGGCAAAGTCTTCGGCTTGCTGGGCCCCAACGGCGCCGGTAAAAGCACCCTGGTAAAGACCCTGGTGGGGCTTTTGCAGCCCACTTCCGGCACCGCAAAAATTCTGGGCAGACCTCTGGGAGACACGGGAGTGAAAAGCCGCATAGGTTATCTGCCGGAAAACTTCAAGTACCACGACTGGATGTCTGGGCTGGAGGTCTTGAAATTCCATGCGGAGCTTTACAGGATGAAAAATCCCCAAAAAAGGATTTCCGAGCTCATCGACCTGGTGAAGCTCACCGGCCATGAGAAAAAAAGGGTGTCTGGCTACAGCAAGGGCATGCAGCAGAGGCTGGGCCTGGCTGTGGCGCTTCTCCCCGACCCGGACCTTCTGTTTCTCGACGAGCCAACATCGGCGCTGGACCCGGTGGGAAGAATAGAGGTGCGCGGGATTATTAAATCTTTGAAAGAAAAGGGTAAAACCGTGTTTTTAAACAGCCACCTGCTGAGCGAAGTGGAAATGGTGTGCGATGAGGTCGCCGTAATAAACCGGGGGAGGATCATTGCCTGGGGCGAACTTGCGGATATGCTGGAAGCGGGGACCCGAATGGAGGCCAGGATCTCGAACCCTTCAGAAAATCTTTTGAACGCTCTAAAAGGAAAAACAGAACATCTGGAGCTCAAAGGCGATATGCTCATCTTTAAGGTAAAAAACCGGCGGGACGTGCCGGAAATCATCAAAATAATCGTGGAATCCGGGACTTTGCTGTATGAAATAAAGGCTGCAAACAATTCTCTTGAGAACTTTTTTGTAAAGCTGCTGGAGGAGGGCGGTAAACATGATGACGATAGCAAAATTCTCGTTTAAGGAAATGCTCAATAAAAAAGCCCTCGGCCTTGTAATTTTTCTTACCATAGTGTATCTCACTCTTTACGGCTTCGGCTTAAGAGAGGTTTACCGGCACGGTACTTCCAATGAGATATACAGGGCGGCACTTTCGTCACAGCTGATTTCCGTGGGGCTTTATTTTGCAAACTTCATTGTCGCGTTTCTGGTGGCTTTCTCGGCAGTGGGCGCCATTTCGGGGGATGTGGAAAGCGGCGCCATGCAGGCTTTGCTGGTAAAGCCCATACGGCGATGGGAAGTGGTGATTGGCAAGTTCCTGGGTATAGGAGCCATGATATCCCTTTACAGTGCATTGTTTTTTACGGCCATTATCGCCTTAAATAAAATTCTGGGGGCTAAGATTATTATTCAAATTCCGAATTTAATACAGGGCATGTTGCTGTTCATACTGGGCCCCATTATCCTGCTTTCGGTGGCCCTGTGGGGCAGCTCCAGGCTTTCCACCCTCAACACCGGCATCCTGGTGGTGATGCTTTACGGATTCGCCATGGTGGGCGGTATGATGGAGCAGGTGGGTTCCATGATGGCCATGGCGGGACAAAAAATCCAGGGTCTCATAAATGTGGGTATCATATCCAGCCTCATCATGCCCACCGATGTGATTTTCCGCAAGATGAACTCCACCCTTTTCACCGGCGCAGGTATAAACTTTCTTTCGGGCGGTTTTTTCGGGGCCGGTTCCGAACCCAGCATCTGGATGATGGTGTATATAGGCATGTATGCGATAGCGGCGTTATACACGGCGGTAAGTTACTTTAACCGCAGGGATATCTGATGAAGGACTTATTGAACGCAGTGGACCCTTTCGGCATTTTATAAAGCATTTTTAAGAAAAACCGTGACTCGTGGCGTGATGGTCGTTTAATTCCAGATAACCGGATACCGTTATAATATACCGCGGATTCAGGAAAGAATTAGATATGTTAAAATATACTGGACAAAAGAAAAAGAAATGGTTGAGAAGACCTTTATGCTTTTAGAAACAGTAACTTTTAACGAATTAATTGTTAAGGGTTAACCATTTGTTACGACGGGGAGTGATGAGCATGGGAAGAAGAGGATAATGCTCGGCCTGCTTTTATGTATGCTGATGATAGGGATAGCGTACGGTGTAATATTCCATGCTATCGTTATGCCTTTATTTAACGGGCAACTATTACACTGCATATTTATGGGAATTATTTTTAGTTTTGTTAATTATGCTGTTGCGCACAAGTATTATAAAAGATATTCTTCGTTAAAAGAAGAAAATATTATTTTGAGGGATAATATTAAAGTTGATAAACTGACAGGTTTATTAAATAGGAGAGCATTTGACAATGATATCAAAAGAATTGAAGAGGATGAATTGTATTCAGTAATTTTTGTAGACATAGATAATTTTAGAGAGTTTAATAATAGGTTCGGTCACCAGGTCGGTGATGTTGTTTTGCAAAATGTTTGCAAAGTTATAAAGTCCCATATAAGAAGTAAAGATAAAGTGTATAGATATGGAGGAGAGGAAATAGTAATTATATTGAAAGATTGTGGTAAAAGCCATGCTATAAGCGTTAGCGAGAAAATTCGACACAGTATAAGTATTTTAGATAATTCCCCTTATCCTAATGTGACCGTTTCAATGGGAGTAGCAAGCAGCATTGAGGATGGCTACACTATTAATGAGGTAATTAGAGCGGCGGATTTTGCTTTGCTGGCTGCAAAGAATAAAGGGAAGAATTGTGTAGTAGGATATACCAACCAAAGTATAATCCGAGTCAGGAATGAAAGTATATGAAAACTGATGAAAAAAACAAGAAAATGCAGTAAAACGCGGCAAATATGAAGGAGCTTAAATAACTTTGTGTAAATGTTCCACCCGGACAATATCACAGAAGAATAATAAAATTTTTTTGAAGGTATTGCGCATTCAAGGATATTGTGCTAAAATATAAAAAACAACGCAAGAGGATAATTTGATGATGGGGAAGAGTAGCCCCGATGGAAGGTCAAAGAGAGCCGCCGCTGGTGGGAGTGCGGTACCGGAAATCGCGGTGAATGGGCCCCGGAGAAGGTGTGACGAAAGCCAGGGCGAGTAGTCGCACACGGAAAGTCCCCCGTTAGCCGAGGACAGGGTATCGCGAAAGATTCGCCGTACCCGGGATAAGAGGGTTTGCATTTAGGTGGCAAAGGAGCATCTCATCCTAAAGGTGGGATGCTTTTTTGATATCGGGATGCATACCAATTTGGGTGGCACCGCGGAAAAGCATCCGTCCCGAAAGGGAACGGGTGCTTTTTAATTTATGGATAAAAGCTCATAGAAAGCCGAAGGGCTGTAAACTAAATGACATTTTCGATACAGGGTGCGCTTGAGGGCAAAAGATGCGGGGTGATGTATATGACTTGAAGGGATGAGACACGTGTAAAATTATTTTGGTCCTTGGGCGAACGAAATTTTAACCGTGAGGAAGTGAACATAATGACTGATGAAAGGAAAATAATGCTGAGCGAAAAGGAGATCCCCACCCACTGGTACAATATCCAGGCGGATATGCCAAACCTGCCCAAGCCGCCGCTGAACCCGGCTACGGGAAACCCGGTGGCGCCGGACGATTTAAAAGCCATTTTCCCAATGGAGCTCATAAAGCAGGAAATGTCGCAGGAGCGGTGGATAGAAATTCCCGAAGAGGTCAGGGAGTTATACAGATTGTGGAGGCCGTCGCCGCTGATTCGAGCTTACAGGCTGGAAAAAGCTCTGGATACCCCGGCCAGGATATTTTATAAATACGAAGGCGTAAGCCCGGCAGGCAGCCACAAGCTCAACACCGCAATACCGCAGGCCTATTATAACAAAAAAGAGGGCATAAAGAGACTTGCCACCGAGACCGGCGCAGGGCAGTGGGGCAGCGCCCTGGCCATGGCATGCAGCTTTTTTGGGATGGAGTGCACCGTCTACATGGTAAAGGTGAGCTACCACCAGAAACCATACCGGCGTTCAATGATGCAGCTCTTCGGAGCGCAGGTTATCGCCAGCCCGAGCGACAAGACTGAGGCGGGCCGGGCCGTCCTCGCGAAAGATCCGGATTCGCCGGGCAGTCTGGGCATTGCCATAAGCGAGGCGGTGGAAGATGCGGCGTTCCACGGCGATACCAATTACGCCCTGGGCAGTGTGCTCAACCACGTGCTGCTCCATCAAACGGTCATAGGCCTTGAAGCCAGAAAGCAGATGGAAAAGGCCGGGTTTTACCCGGATGTGGTGATAGCCTGTTCGGGAGGCGGCAGCAACTTCGGCGGCATAGCCATGCCCTTCGTCCACGACAAAATAAAAGAGGGCAAAAAGACCCGCATAATGGCTGTGGAACCGGCGGCATGCCCCAGCCTCACCAGGGGGAAATTCACTTATGATTTCGGCGATGTTGCCCATCTGACACCAATGATGATGATGTACACCCTGGGAAGCGACTTCGTGCCCCCCGGGATTCACGCCGGAGGGCTGAGATACCACGGCGCATCGCCGCTGCAGAGCCAGCTTCTCCACGACGGCCTTATCGAGGCAAGGGCCTATGAACAGAAAAGCGTATTTGAGACGGCTGTTCTGTTTGCCCGAAGTGAGGGGGTAGTGCCGGCGCCGGAATCGGCCCACGCGGTAAAAGCGGCTGTGGATGAGGCCCTGACCGCCCGGGAAGCCGGAGAAAGCAGGACCATACTGTTTAACCTCAGCGGGCACGGCCACTTTGACATGGCCGCTTATGACAGCTACCTTTCCGGCAACCTGCAGGACTCCAGCCTGCCGGAAGAAACAATAAAAAAGATACTGGAGAAATTAACATGATTTGTTTGTTTACATTGCCGATAAACTTTATTGAATGGAGGAGAGACCATGAAACTAAAGGACATGATTCTCACGGCTCTCTTAATGGCTATAGGCCTGGTGCTGCACCAGGTGGTACCGCCCATAGTCGGCGGCATGAAACCCAACTTCCTTCTGGCAATGCTGTTTGTAGCCCTGTTTATTAATAATAGCCCCAAAAACGCCTTTTTGGCGGGGGTCTTGGGAGGAACCTTTGCCGCACTGACCACAACTTTCCCCGGCGGCCAGATTGCCAACTTCTTTGAAGAGATAATAACGGCCTTTGTTGTTTCCCTGCTGATAAAACTCATGTCCAAACTGAGCCCCCATATTTCTGTTCCAGTAGTTGGGTTTTTAGGCACTGTGGAAAGCGGTACGGTCTTTTTGACCATAGCACTTCTGGTAGTAGGCAGTCTGCCGGTGGCATTTCCGGTGCTTTTTATGACCGTTGTGATTCCCACTGCGATCATTAATACATTCGTGACATATGTATGTTACAATATTGTCTTCGCGGCAAGAAAAGTTATGAAAAATGCGTAACAGAAACTTGTTTATTAAGTCCGCTCATAACTTTTCCTCTGCTTTTTCCGTAAGCATGCCGCGGATTTCCCCCCCGATTTCAGGATTTCATCCTCCGGTGCCTCGCTTTTTACCCGGAGGAATTTTTCTTTTTCTCTCCCGGCTTACGGCAAGGGTCCGTGGGGGAGATTGCTGTTTACGGCTTCCCTGAAGTCATAATAAATGGAGCAGGTGAAAACCTCATATTTTCCCGCCGTTTTCTCAATACTGCCGGTATATCATGATATGAAGATTGCATGCAATAAAATATATACAGAACGTGTTAAATCATGTAAAATAATTTTAAGTTTACTAAACGGTGGTGAAAGCGCCATGGACGCTTTTGATGGAAAGCTGCTTGAGGCAAAGATAAAAGACCTTTTTGAGATTGCCCTGAAAAACAGGGAAAAGCGGGCTTCCAATTTTCTGGACCCCCTGGAGCGGCAGGTGGCGGAGAAAGCCGCGCGGAGTTTCGCGGGGGCGGGATTTTACTTTGACGGGGGATACGAGGAGGCCGAGCGAAAGATAATGGTAGCCTTCCCGGAATACCTGAAGGATGAGCCCTTCGTGGCACCCCTGGGAGCATTGAGGATTACACCGAAAAACCCGGACGGGCGCCCGGGCCACAGGGATTACCTGGGAGCCATCCTGGGGCTCGGCATATCCAGGGAAAAGGTGGGGGACATACTGGTGACAAAAAGCGGCGCCGACGTCATAGTGAAGGAAGAGATACTGGGGTATATAGGCCTCAACCTCTTTAAGGTGGGAAATGTCCCGGTAGCCGTGGAGGAAATTTCGCTAAAAGAACTCCTCCAGCCCGAAAGGAATTTTAAGGAAATGAAGAGCACGGTGGCTTCGCTGCGCCTGGACGCCGTGGCCAGCCTGGCCTTCGGCATTTCCCGCTCCAAGATGGCGCCGTATATAAAGGGCGAGAACATCAAGCTCAACTTTAACGTGGTAAAAGACCCTTCCACACCTGTCAAGGAAGGTGACATCATCTCCGCCGCCCGCCTGGGCAGGGCGAAGGTGGTGGAGGTGGGGGGCCAGAGCAAAAAAGGCCGGATATATGTGAGGGTGCATAAGTACACGGGTTAGCCGTTGTAAAGTGTAAGCCACACACTTCTCGTGTCTTGAATTCATTTTGTGGAACCGCTCTGCAAGCTTTTAGAAGCATAATTTGGAAGCCGAACTCGCAAGGACGCTGGAGTAGAAAATATCCCTTACCTTCAACTAATATCTATTCTGGCCTGGTTATAGTATGAAAATTTTGAGAAAGCGGTGAAACGGTGTTTTACCTGCTGGCAAAGCTTTTCTTCCACACCTTCTTCCGATTCACCGGCGGGGTGAAGGTAGAAGGTCTCTATAATGTGCCAAAAGTAGATTCTCTAATAATCGTCTCTAATCACCAGAGCCTGCTGGACCCGCTGTTGCTCATGGCGTATATTCCCCGAAGGATAACCTTCCTTGCTGCAGCCTATCTTTTCAGGATCCCCGTATTGAATATCCTCTTGCCAGTGGCTGGTGCTATTCCGATTAAGTGTGAAAAGGGGGATTTCGCCTCCTTTAAAAGAGTCCTGCGAATTCTAGAAGGCGGAGGGGTTGTTGCCATTTTTCCCGAGGGAGGCGTAAGTTCCGATGGAAGACTGCGCCCCTTCAAGCCCGGGTGGGCGTACCTTGCCCTTAAGTCCGGTGCACCGGTGTTACCCGTGGCAGTTATCGGGACGCGGGATGTGCTGCCGGTGGGAACTTTCGTGCCCCGGCGGGGCAGGATTGAACTAAGGGTGGGGGAAAGTGTTACTATGCAAAAAAAGGGGAGAGTGAGACAGGAGGATTTTAATGAGCTAAATATACTTATAGAGGACAGGATAAAATCACTGCTTTTTTGGACCGGGCAGTGATTTTTATGTAAATTTTTGTCGAAATATTTTTTATTAATCTGGAAGGATTTTAGAGAGTTTTATAGAATTCTAACATCAGAGGCAAACGTTTTTTTGTCCCGCTAAGGAGGAAAATTATGAGAATCCACATCTATTTCGAGCCCATCCCCCTTGAAACCAGCATATCTTACCCCTATTACCTGCAGACAGCCCTGTACTCCCTGCTTGACGATGAGATGGCTACCTGGATGCATGATAAGGGGCTGGTGCTGGAAAAGCGAAGATTAAAACCAATATGTTTCAGCCGGTTGATGGGAGAATATAAATTAAATAGCAGGAGCGGCGTGATTTACTTTCCCAAAGGTGCATCCCTTGTGGTAACCTCACCTATTCCGGAAGTTTGTCATAGCCTTTCAACGGGGCTTTTGAAAAGAGGCGAGATTATCCTGGGGAAATCTTCTTTTCCGGTCTCAAAAGTGGAGATAACGGATCCGAAGGTTGTCGACAGCAGTATTTTCGTCAGGACTCTGTCTCCTGTAACTATATATTCTACAATGCTGAGGCTTGATGGGTCTAAATACACTTGTTTTTTTTCTCCGCGGGAGTCTGAATTTACATCCCTCTGCCGGGATAACCTGGTGCGAAAAGCTCGTGCTTTGGGATGGGAAGAAGAGCCGGCGACTGAATTATGTTTAGAATTTAAAGGAGAGCCGAAAATCAATATAGTAAAATACAAAAACACCGTAATTAAAGGATATAGCGGCTACGCCCTGATCTCTGGCCCCGCCAGATACCTTAAACTTGCCCTGGACTGGGGTCTGGGGGCCAAAAACAGCGCGGGGTTTGGCTGCCTGGAGATTGCAGGAGGTGGGAAGCGGTAAGATAGAATTTGATGCGAATCAATATTTACTAAAAAAGGGTGAAAATAGGAAATGATAGTAGATAGCCTTGTTCGACTCGGCAAAGTGCTGATGAGCTCTTCTCCCTCACCCCGAGAGATTATAAAGGAGCTTTCAGCCCTGGGTGATCCGCTGGCAGGAAGTTTTCTTCAGAGGATTTATATTGTAGAGGTCTACCGCAGTCCGCAGCCGAGGATAGTCTGCAGCCCGCCTGTATGCTGGGGAGATTTTGAGACCGCACCGGGAAAAAGATCAAAAAAGAGTAATTTTAAGCCCGATTTTGAAAGGGCCATCGGCACGCCTTTCTTTCTTCCCCAGGGAGGCAATCCAAGAAAACCGCAGGGCTATTACCCGATCCCGGTATACATAGTGTATGATGGGGACTTCAGAGAATTTGCTGGCAATGTTGATAGGGTGGTCAGCTTCCTAAAAGGCCGGCTTGTCCGAACGGAAAAACCCTGTTTGTCCGAGAATGAGTTAATGATATGTGCCAAAAGCATATCAAACAGGGTATCTGAGACTAATATTTCTGATAAAGAAAAGTCCCAGGCGCTGATAGCAATATGCATAATTGACGAAGACTCTCCATACCTGTTAAAACCTTCCGGGGCCAGGATAGATGGAAGGGTAGAATTCAAGGTCACCGACAGTTTCGCCTATCCTGGAATGGCGGTTTACGCTGACCTTACCAAAATCCTGGAGAGGCTCTGGAAGGCAAAGCTTGCTGAAGGTGCGGAAAAAGGACAGGTTGACAATGGAATATGTGTGGCGTGCGGAAGAATTGACAGACTCGTCTCCCTTTATAACAAATCGTGGCCGCTTTTTCTTCCTACATGGAGCTGTCCGCTTCCTCAATTGAGCTCAAAAAAAGGGTTGAATCTGGCGGATAAAGCCGGCGGACTTTGCGAGAACTGCTATAAAGCTCTGACTTACGGGGCCAGTGCTTTTAGGAGCATGGAAAAAGATGTTCCCGGATGGCTTACGAAAGAGCTATTCGCTCCCGTGGATAGCCCTGGCGGGAGAGATAATAAAAAAGCGGGGACGATGTCAGTTAATATAACAGGATGCGCCTATCCTGCCCCGGTAGACATGAGCCTTTCCAGAGAAGATATGGAACTTTTAGGGGAAGAAATTTCGCTAATGGTCTCGAGAGAGCATACCACCGAAAGAAGGGTAAGGAATATCCAGTCGGTGGTCGGCTTCGAGAGTCAAATATCAGAGGAAGGGCTTCAGGATGCTCTCAGGCTTTACATCGTATATTATTCTGGCGACAGGAGTAAAGGTGATGTGCACCTGAGAGCTACGATGGAAGATGTGCTCCCCTCTATCTTAATAAAACTGGATGATATCGCAAAAAACACTGCCATGTCGGCTGCCGAATTATTGAGAGAACTTCCCGGAAGTAAAAGCGAAGAAAATTACGCTCGAATTAGAAGCCGTTACGGTTCCATTCCATGGCTTCTGGCCAATGCTTACGGTCCTGGTTATCTCTGGCAATCCTTGGAGAAGGTTATGACCAGAAAGAAGCTGGACCAAAAAGGTTACGTCGCCGGCTGCGGACATAGAATATTTACCCTCAGCAGGACCTGGCCGAATTCCCAGTGGAAGATATTCGACGAGATCATTTTCTTCCACGGCTTTGCCAGCTTTCTTTCGGCATATCATTTAACTTTAGGCATAGAAGGGGGTATGTGTCAATTGAGCGATTGGAAGGAACTCAGGAGATTGGTGGTGGAAACACCTGCGGAAAGTATGGCCTTGGATACTGTAGAAAAGGTCGGGTTTGCAGCAGGGTATGTAATACAGGAGTTCAGCAGGAGATATTATGCAGTAAAAGAAAAAGATTTTATAAAACACCGGGTTATGGCTTTCGGCAGCAGCCTTACTCCGGATGTGATCTGGAGCAGGGGGCTAGCTAGGTTAGAGGAATATGCCAAAAACCTGGACATTTATATGGAACCGGAACTAAGCAAAAAGAATGCTGTTACCATGATGGCCTACAATCGGCTTCGCGACCGAATTAAAGCCGAAAAAGATCTATTTATAGCCTCGTTTTGGAGCGGATACGCGCTTTCGGCAAAAACATCTGAAAGAGACGAAAAAAAGGAGTGATGTCTGATGCCTGAAATCGCAAAGACCGGAGAAATACTGTTTGTAAAAAGCGTAAAGGACGGAATTCCCAACCGCGATCCCCTTAACGATAGTGATGCCAGGAGGTTATTCGGGGAAGACGACGGCAGAATATCATTGAGCGACGTTAGTATCAAGCGGGATGTAAGAGATTATGTTCTGCACCGTTTTCCTGATGGAGGTCCGGGGAAAAAGTATCATATATTTGTTCGACAGGAAAAAGGAGAAGACGGCAAACTTCTGGGCAGAGAAAAACTTGCGGAAAAGATTGTCGCAGATGCCTCTGACAAAAAGAATGCTCTCATGTCTGCAGCTTTCGATGTCAGGGTATTCGGTGCTGTATACAGTGTGGAAAAAGAGAGTTTCAACCAGACAGGGCCGGTGCAGTTTGGATGGGCTCATTCCCTTCATCCAGTTGAGACTCGCTACGTGCAGGGAACTGTGGTAATTCCTTCAGAAGATGCGAGTAAAGGACAGGGCACTATCTGGACTACTTATATAGTTCCCTTTGCGGTATTTTGCATGCCTGGAGTCGTAAATGAAAGTATAGCTAAAGAGACCGGCGCGACTCGGGATGATATAGAACTGCTGCTGGAAGCGCTCTGGAAAGGCACACTGTACAGGCAGGCCAGGGGAAGAGGCATACAGCAACCCTGTTTCCTGCTTCACGTAGAGTATTCCGATCCTTTCTTTCGCATAGGATACCTGGAAGACTACATCTCCCTGGAGCCAGGACGCGAAGCGTGGATGGGAGGCAATCCTCCCGCGTCCCTGGAGCAGGTGAGGCTAAATGTGGATCGCCTGGCGGAAGTGCTAAGCCCGAAAGGAGAATTCAAAGATAAAATTGAAAGGGTACGATACTGGGTCAACCCTGCCCTGGCGCTTAGCTGTGAACTTCCGGGAACCCGGGAAAAGATATGGTAGTGGTGCACTGGATGCGAAGTTATAGGGCAGGTGAAAAAGCTTGAAACTGCTTGTCTTTGAATTGCGCGGCGATGTTGCCCACTTCCGCAGGCCGGATGGAATAGTGACGCACCCCACGTATCCCGCCATGACAAGGACCGTGCTATGCGGTCTGATCGCATCTATTCTGGGGAAACGCGAGCTAGACGGCGAAAACTGGATGGGATATTCCATCCTCCAACCCGTTCGCACAGTAGCCCAGGAAATGTCGATGCTTGGAAAAGGCTGGATGGGCGACGGCGGAGATTCCTTCAACCGGCCTACATCGATTCAGCTGGTCATAAAACCACATTACCGCGTATATTATTCCGGCGATCATTTTGCAATACTCAAAGATATGATTAAGGAAAGACGGAGCGTTTTTCACACCTACTTGGGATCTGCTTTTTGCCTGACGTTTCCAAGATTTACAGATGTAATCGAGGCCGAAGAACTATCACCGGCTCCGGGAGATATCCTTACTGCAATTACGGTGGTTCCTGCAGACCTGGTTGAAAGATTGATCCCCGAAAGTGGAGAAAGGTACTTACCGTTGCGGGGGGCCAGATATGCCGTTGACTCCGACAGGAATTTTGAAGGAACCCTTAACTTTATCATTGAAGAGTCAGGCAGGCCGATAAAGTTTAAAACAAAAAGCTGCGGTGATTCGATTGATTTTCGCATTCTAAAAGTTGAGGATGGTGTAATTTGTCTGTGGTGATTCCTTTCAGGGAGTGCGTCGCCCGACCGAAGTCCGGGCACGGGAATCCCAACCTTCTTACCGAACATCTTCTTGCGGTTGCAAAATTTATGGGGGATCCTAAAGGAGACGATGAAGAGAGGCTTAGATTCCTTGCAGGGCTTTGTCATGATGTTGGCAAGGCCGCAAGGCGGTGGCAAATGTACATTCTATCTAAGGAAAAAGGGGAAAGAGTGGTTGCCTCGGGCGGCAACCACTCTCCTCTGGGAAGCCTGATATTTTTTATTTGCAGCGAACAGCTGACGATTCAAAACTTACCCAGGCGATTTAGGGAGTATCTGGTCGTAAATCTTGCCCTGGATATCGCAGGCCATCACAGCACAATTAAAAACATCGACCCGCAATGGCCTCCGTGGGAAGAGGCCCTTTTGCCCATTGAAGGAGTTCATATCTATGAAACCGTAGATCTTGACGGATTTTTCGATTTTGTGAGGGAGTATTTCCCAGAAATAACGCTAACATCTCGGAGTTTTGCGGATAAGCTTCATGGTATCGATAAAAGGTGGGCGGTTGTTGCAGAAAGGGCCCTCGGGTATGCTGTGCGCTATATTGACAGCAGTGCAGATCGGGATTTAGCAGTAGCTGATCTGATAATAAGGGACCGAACATCAGCTATGATTTCAGCTGACAGGCTCCATGCTGCAAGTCTGGATTTTGCGTATTTCCACCCGGAAGAAGCCCGGATGGCTATAAATAATCTTGCGGAAGAATGCAATCGCCTGCTTAGAAACGCTACGCCGGAGACTTTATCTATTGTAAAACTAAGAAACGAACATCAAAAGAAAGCTCTGGAAACGTACAGGTCTTTCCCTGATAGATTAATTTATTCTCTAGAGCTTGCTACCGGACTTGGAAAGACTCTTACCGCCCTGAGGGTAGCTTTAGATGCTGTTGTCTCGGGCAGGTGCAGCCGTATAATCTACGTTGCCCCTTATATATCCATTCTATCTCAGGCTACGAATGTCATTCGTGAAGCTACCGGCATAACCGATATTATCCAGCACCATCATCTATCATTTCTTGATATAGATTTTGAACACCTGAGAGCCGAGGAAAATGGTGCCTTCCTTATAGATTCATGGCAATCTAAAATCGTGACTACTACCTTCAATCAGTTTTTCCTGGCATTATTTCCGACGAGAGCACAGCATACAGTCAGGATAAAGGCCCTGGAAAAAGCTTTTGTCATAATTGACGAACCGCAAATTATAGAACCAAAAGTATGGGCTGCCTTTTTGAAGACTCTCGAAGCAGCTGCGCGGCGATTGGATTTTCAGTCAATTTTATGCACAGCCACGCTCCCATGCGCTTCGGATTATCTCAGCGAAGAATATATTTGCCTTTCAAAAGGAGATTCTTTAAATCCGCGTTATATAGCAAAAGCTATGGAGAATAAATGGGATGCGCAGGCTTTAGCAGAGCTGGCCGTAAATAAGTTAAGAGAAAAAGGTTCTGTGGCAGTAATTTTGAATACTGTAGCTGATGCGGCCAGGGTTTATTTGGCAGCGAAAGACCTCATCTTTCGGGGGAATATGCATCCTGAAGATGTATCCAAAATAGATATTTTTAACCTTACAGGTTGTATGACCCCCCTGCATAAATCCACCTGGATCTCAAAAATAAGGGATTCACTTAAGAAAGGAAAAAAGTGCCTTGTAGTTTGCACTCAGATTCTCGAGGCAGGCGTAGATTTGAGTTTTCGGTGCATAATAAGAGCGCGTTCTATTATACCTTCTGTAATTCAAGCTGCAGGCCGTGGCAACCGGCACGGGGAAGGCGATCCGGCTGAAATCCTTATTGTGGATTTTGTAAGGGACGACGGTGTGGACCCGAGGCCATACGTTTATAGAAATCCTGTATTCAGGGAAGTTACCGATGAACAACTCAAAAGCTGTAGGGAATTTTCAGAAAAGGATTCCAGGGGAATCATTGAATATTTTTACCGGGAAGCTTTTAAAAGAAATCCGCCGACCGGGAAAATGCAGCTAATACATGAAGCGGCTATGGGACAATGGTCCGAGCTGGCGAAAATTGAACCTTTTGAAGGCGATTATCCAAAGGTGATGGTTTTTGTTCCGCGCGTATTTGAAGGGACTGGCGGGCCGAGCATTCCCGAGGGAGTTCAGCGCGCCTTGAAATATTTCAGGATATCCGGGGTTTCAGATATATATCAGCGTTATCTTGAAAAAAAGTTCTGGAAGAGTTTATCCTTTCAGGATAAAAAACTCTTCATGGCAATGATGGAGCAATTCTGCGTAAGCTTAAGCGCAAAAAAAGCTGAATCCATTGTAGCAATACCCGAAGGTGCTTTTATAGGCAATCTGGTGGATGATAGAATTTATAGCGAAGATACAGGAGTAGCCCTCATAGAAGATAGTACAGAGTTTAGAATGTACTGATACTGATACAAGCAAAGGAAGGGTTAATGTGTCGGCCGATGAGATTAATATTACCGGTACGCTGATATGGTATTACTTTATCTGTCCTCGTCAGGTATGGCTTATATCCCACAATATAAACCCGGATGAAGATGATGAAAATGTGGCGATTGGACGGTTTTTTCATCAAGAGAGTTACGCCAGAGAACGAAAGGAAATAAATTTTCACGGCGGGAAAGTAGATATCCTGGGGACTAGAGATGGACAGCTTGTCGTTGCGGAAATTAAAAAGAGTTCAAAAGCAGAACAAAGTGCAAGAATGCAACTGGCTTTTTACCTTTATGAGCTAAGAAAACTTGGAATAGAGGCAAAAGGAGAACTCAGATATGTCGAGGAAAAGCGAAGAGAGCAAATTTTTTTAGATGAACAACTAATAGTAGAGGTGGAAAATGCCATAGCCCGCATAATGAGGTTGATGTATGAACCTGTACCCCCAAAGCCTGAAAAGATAAGATGGTGCAACAATTGTGCGTATAAAGAATTCTGCTGGTCGTGATCTTTTATTTTAACTTACTCCCCAATATGCTTTCAAGGAGTTTAGCGTCGTATGAAAAAGGCAATTTATATTTTTTCAAACGGGGCACTCAAGAGAAAAGACAACACCCTTTACCTTGAAACCGAAGACAGAAAAAACTATATACCTGTCGAAAATACCAGCGAAATCTACATTTTCGGAGAAGTAGACGTGAACAAGAAGTTCCTGGAATTTGCGGCCCAAAACGAAATAATAGTTCATTTTTTTAACTACTATGACTACTATATAGGATCCTTTTATCCCAGGGAATTTCTTAATTCAGGTTATATGATTTTAAAGCAGGCCGAGCACTATTTGGATAAAGAAAAAAGGATGGCAATCGCGCGGGAATTTGTAAAAGGCGCGGTAAAAAACATCTTACAGGTTATAAGGTATTACATAAATCGCGGGAAAGATCTGGCAGAAATCGATGAAAGGATTCGCGAACTTGAGGGCAGAATAGATAATTTTAATGAAATTGATGAACTCATGGCCATAGAAGGCAATGTTAGAGAATGTTATTATTCTTCTTTTGACAAAATATTAGAGAACCCGGATTTTAAGTTTTACAAAAGGACTACTAGACCACCAAAGAATAATTTAAATTCCCTTATAAGTTTTGGAAATTCCATGATTTACACGATAATACTGAGCGAAATATATAAAACACATCTGGACCCCCGCATTGGTTTTCTCCATGCTACAAATTTCAGGAGGTTTACCTTGAATCTTGATGTAGCGGAGATTTTCAAACCGATAATAGTCGACAGGGTAATACTTACCCTTATCGGCAGGAAAGTAATAACAAAAGACGATTTTGAAAAAGACTTTGAGGGGTTGATTATTAAAGAAAAAGCAAAAAGGGAATTTATAAAAGAACTGGAGGAAAAGCTTTCCACTACTTTCAAACACAAGCAAATCGGCAAAAACGTTTCATATAGAAGGCTTATAAGGCTCGAGTTATACAAACTGGAAAAACATCTCATAGGAGAACAAGAATACAGCGCTTTTGTCGCCAGGTGGTAATCCGGAGGCTTCAGAATTCTCATGTTTTTAATACTTGTATATGACGTTGGAGAAAAAAGGGTGGGAAAGGTATTAAAAATCTGTCGGAAATATCTTACCTGGGTTCAAAATTCGGTCCTTGAAGGAGAAATAACAGAAGCGGCATACAAGAAATTAAAACTGGAATTAAAAAGGGCAATAGTGGAAGATGAAGACTCAGTTATTTTTTATATACTGAGGACCACTAAATATTCCGAGCGCGAAACGCTGGGGATAAAAAAAGGCGGAGATGAAATATTTCTATAAAAATGTCGTCGACCTCCGGTGATGCAAAAACCCCTGGAGGTCGACGACAAATGCTAATTACGCTGAAAGTCAGAATTACTACTGCTTCAGAAGGATTTTTTAATTTAATGGCGAAATAATTATAGAAAATTTAATAAACGTTATTAATGCTTAAAACTTTAGTTTTTGCGTTATTTTGTGGGGTTACTAGCCTGCCTATAAGGGATTGAAACATAGATACAAAACCAAAGACAACAAACAGGAAGCAGAGGTTACTAGCCTGCCTATAAGGGATTGAAACAAATACTCATTAAGTTTACTTGTAAAGAAATTAATTGTGGTTACTAGCCTGCCTATAAGGGATTGAAACGAGCAAATGAAGGAAGGAATTGAAAAGAAAACACTAGCGGTTACTAGCCTGCCTATAAGGGATTGAAACGCCTCTGGTAATGGTTATGCTCATATCACCAGGCGAGGTTACTAGCCTGCCTATAAGGGATTGAAACTCTCCAACGACCTGCTTCTCGTCTATCCCCAGCGGGGTTACTAGCCTGCCTATAAGGGATTGAAACTGCCCATCAACGAGAATGAGTTTATCATTATTGTTCCAGGTTACTAGCCTGCCTATAAGGGATTGAAACGAACTAATATTGATATTCCCTATTGGTATTAACCCTCTCACCTCCACTCGGTCATGGTATACGTGAACGGTAATATGAAGTCTATCAAATAGCTGGCGTGTTGCAATCTTGCCACCTCCGTGCATTGCAAAAGTCAATAGCTCTTCCTGTTCCGGAATTTGCTTACCAGCTTCGCTAAAATCAATAGTAACTTTCTTTTCCTGTCTGGGAGTGGTAATTATTACCTCTCCTGTTTTATTGTTAATGG